>JAKDMP010000005.1 GCA_030452225.1 Gammaproteobacteria bacterium | reverse complement strand
GCCGCCGAGCTTGACGACGCGTAGCTGCGGCAGCATCCGTATCACCGGCCGGTTGGTGGCGGGCCTTACCAAGTCACGGTTTAGGAGCGTCTGGCGCATCAGCGCCGAGGGAACGTGTCGTGCGGTGGTATCGCTGGTCATTGTAGGTTTCTCCCGGTATCTACGGTCAGGCTGCGGTGATGATGGTGCCGACGTGCTCGCCGGCCAGGGCTTTGGTGAGCAGGCCCGGCTTTAGGCCGTTGATCACCTGTACCGATTTCACGTGACGGGCATGGCGCATCAGCTCTAGAACCGGTCCCTCGATCACCAGATCGGGCAGGTCCATGGCGATGACCTCGTCGACCGTTGCTTTGGGGATCAGCTTGGCATTCGAATCCTGCTTGGGGTTGGCGGTATACAGGCCGTCCTCGTCCTTGACGTAGATCATCTGCCCGCAGCCGTAGACCTCGGCGACGAGGTAGCAGCCGGCGTCGGTGCGGTAGGGCGGGATGAGCCCCTCGCTGGGCACGTGCTGCCACATGTCATAGGGCGGCATGCCGGGGAAGATCGCCGCGTTGCGCTCGGCAAGGAACAAGGGCAGTGCCGCGAACTCGGAGATGTTGACCACCGGTACCCCGTACTTCGCCATCAGGTAGCCGAGGATGGCGGCATTTTCGCCGGCGACCGCGGTGCCGATATCGGTGAGCACACCGGTCGGCAGGCCGAGATCCGCCGCCAAGGCGTAGAGGTGGCGCGCCCGCGTTCCGGCGCCGGTGCCGATAAGCAGTTGGTACTTCTTACGTGCGCTCTCGAGCTCTTCCACGACCGGGAAGACCGCCGCTTTGCCGCGGTCGATGAGGCTCTGCCCGCCAACCTTTACGACGCTCACATCCGGAAGCACCGCGTAGTCGGGGAAACTTTCCGTTGCCTTGAGGACATCGACGTCGGTCAGAGAGCCTCCACTTAGTATGGATTCGATGGCGCTCGATGCATTTGCCATATCTATCTCCAGGTCTTGATTTGTCAGAATGTGGACTATATCGCTACTCTTTATATGATGTGAACAACAGCGCTTTGCGATCAAGAGCGCTATGTGACGTGAGCTATAACGCTACCCTATAGTACTTGGAATATCTATGTCCGGCGGCTGTGAAGCGCCTCTGTCTGGTTCCGTGGGGCAATATGGGGGCAAATCAAGGGACAGCGAGGAAGCGCACGTCTTTAATCGCCACCTCATTGAATAATAGAGATAAAAAGAGAGCCCCGGATGGAATGAGAGCGCAGCGCATCCACCGACAAGCCTCCGAATCGGAAGGCCATGCGCTAACGCTTATCCAAGAAAAGTCCTCCTGCGCAGAAGGAGATGAGTGAGCAGGTACCTTGTATTGTCGATGCCCGCGCTCCCAGTGCGCGAAGCGCGGTTGCCAGGACCGCCCTGCTGCGGAGCTCCGCAAAGATGATGGGTGAGCAGTTGCCACCGTTTAATTGTTCGGTAAACAGCAGGCATAGGGAGTTACCCTCGGGTCGTTACGGAGTTATCCCTATTGTCCTTGGCAGGTATCCGCGGTTCACTGCAGCCGAAGGCTGGGCTGCCGCAATCGGTGCACAAGCGCAGCAAAATCGATAGGCGAGGCCGGGTCAAGATTGTGCTCGTGCCAAATTAGCGAATGGGAGCTACGCGAGAGTGACTGCAAAGCGCCACAGACCCCACCTACCTCCGTTTCCGTTGTGGCTGGCAGCACTGGCCACTTTGCCGGGCAGCTACCTCGGCGCGGCAGCCTATTTTAGCCTGCCTAGTCTCACGCTGGCGCCCGCGCTCGCCGCCTTGGTTTTCGGTATCGCGATCATCGGCGGGGCCTTCATCCTATCGTGGGCCGCGGAAGCGGCACAGGTGGATATCAACGCGGGGCTGGCGTTGGCGTTGCTGGCATTGCTAGCGGTTTTGCCCGAGTACGCCGTCGATTTCGTGTTCACCTGGCAATGCGGCGGGATATACGCGCAGGGCTCGCCCGGCCTTACCGGTGAGTCGAACGTCTGCTCTCTGGCGCTGGCGAACATGACCGGTGCGAACCGGGTACTGGTGGGCGTCGGCTGGCCGCTCGTAGTCCTGGTGGCCAGCCTTGCAGTGTGGAGGGCACGCCGATCCGGCAACAAAGAAATCACATCGAAATCGACTAGTGCCGGAGAGGTCCGGTTGGCGCCGAATATGTCGGTTGAGATCGTCTTTCTCGGTATTGCCACATTGTACTCGCTGACCCTGCCGCTGAAGAGCAACCTCATGTTATGGGACTCGCTGGTGTTCATAGGGATTTTCGCAGTATATGGATGGCGGCTCTCGAAGATGCAGCCAACCAAACCGGAGCTGCTTGGGGTATCGCAGTGGGTCGGTGATAAGGATAAGCGCCCGCGCCGAGCCTGGGTGAGCGCCATGTTCGTGTTCGCCGCGGTGGTGATCCTTCTGACTGCCGAGCACTTCGCTGAAAACCTGGTTAATACCGGCCAGCAGCTTGGGATCTCAGAGTTCCTATTGGTGCAGTGGGTTGCGCCGCTGGCGAGCGAGTCACCCGAGCTGATCGTGGCCTGCCTTTATGCGTGGCGACTCAAGGCCGACGACTCCCTAGGCACGCTGTTATCAAGCAAGGTTAACCAGTGGACTCTACTCGTCGGCAGTCTGCCCATAGTCTTTGCCATCTCGGCGACGGCCTTCCGCGGGCTGCCGATCGATTATCACCAACGCCTTGAACTGCTCATTACCGGTGCCCAATCGCTGTTCGCGGTGGCCCTCCTAGTGGACAAGAGTCTCACCTTCCGCGGCGCGACCGCGCTGCTGTCGCTGTTCCTGGTGCAATTCTTCGTCAGCATCTTCGCCGGCCAGCAGATTAACCAGATCACAATCATCGTGCTATCGGCGCTCTACGGGGTGCTGGCAATCGCGCTGTTTTCCTGGCATTTCCGCAGAACGATCCAAGTGGCCAAGGATGGCACTGTTACGCCTTTCAAGAAATTAGCCAACGAGCCCGCGCCGCCAGACTGATGCAAAGCTCAGTTTTGTTGCGCGTGTGGAGCTGGCTTCTACTGGGGCTTACCCACAGCGCGGCTGGTACCAGTTGTCGTAGGGCGCATTAGGGCGATCAGGCCGTAATACGCCGAATGTCTGGGATCGCCGAGCTGCAGAAGCATGCGGCGCAATGCGCTGCGCTATTGCGCCCTGCGCGGGCTAGGAGCGCGGGTATCCTGCCCGCTGGGCGAGGCAAAACGGCCCTGCCGGGCCGTATGCGGGCAAGATGTCCGCGGTCCCAGGGGGCAGAGGCCTTATCGAACATTGTACAGCTTCATGCGCGTGCTCTGGGGCGAAAGGCTAAGATGGATTCCGGCCTGCGCCAGAATGACGATGTACAGGGCATTTTGCATAGCCGTCAACGCCGGCGCAGGCCGAGGTCCATCTTTTTGCCTTTTTCAGATCTCTGCTTTTGCCGAATTGACAAGAAATGATCTAATCAGCGTCTCCTCAGATTTGAGGGTACGGTTACGGGGTTACGGTAGTCCATGTCTTCGCCGCCGCCGGGCGGCGCTCGCGCAGATGGCACCAGCGGCGAGCGCGGCACCGGCAAGCGCAAGCCAACCGCGGTGCGTGGTCGCCCAGAGCTGGACGCTGTGCTCGTAGGCTCCAGCGCTGAAGCGGCCGCGCGCGCCATGATCGCCGGAACCCGGCTGCCAAAGGTTGTTCGGCTGGTCGGGATTGGCGGGCTCAGCCGTTTGCTGGCCACTAACGGCGCTGCGGGCCATATAGCGATCGAGCAGCCCCGGTGCAAACTTATCGGCCCAAATCATCAACAACGCCGACAGCCCGACGTACAGCCGCGCCCGGCGGTGATGCGCGGCCCAGACGATCGCGCGCGCGGCAACCTCGGGCTGGTAGACGGGCGCGACTGGACGCAGGCGCTGCGGCATCTTGTTAAGGGCCCAGTCGAACTGCGGCGTATTGAGCCCCGGCAAATCGACGGCGGTGACGTGGACATGACTGCCGCGGTGCAGCAGCTCGGCGCGCAGCGAGTCGGTGTAGCCGTTGATCGCGTGCTTGGCGCCGCAGTACGGCGCCTGTAACGGCACTGAATGGTAGGCGAGTGCGGAGCTCACCTGAACGATCGTGCCGCGGTTGCGCGGCAGCATGCGCTTCAGCGCGGCCATTGTGCCGTAAACGTTGCCGAGATAGGTGACTTCTGAGACGCGCTTGAATTCGCCTGGCTCGATCTCGGCGAGCGGTGCGACAATGGTTGTCATCGCGGCATTGATCCAGATGTCGATCTCCCCGAGGTTGCTCTCGATCGTCTCAGCCGCGCGTTCGAGCGCGGCTGCGTCGGCCACGTCGACACTGACGGCGAGCGCCTTGCCGCCCAGAGCTTCGACTTCACCGCGCGCCGCTTCCAGCCGAGCGGTATCGCGTGCAATCAGGCCGATGTGCGCACCGTGCTTGGCAAACGCACGTGCCGTCGCGCGGCCAACGCCGGCGCTTGCGCCGGTGATGACGACGACTTCGGACTTTTCGTATACGTCCATGCCATTTACTCCACCGCAGGCAAGGCGAGCCGCGATCAGCGCTCGATCAGGCCGAACGCGCAAGCCGAGATCGGCTTCAAGCCAGCCTTTGTAGTAATGCGACAGGAATTCCGCCTTGTAGGCCGCCATATTGACATTGACCGGACAGTCGCTCTTGCAACCCTTGCAGGAGAGGCACAAATCGAGCGATACCTAAACCGCCTCGGAACGCCAGCCGTCGGTCAGCACGTCGTCTTGCATCATCTCGAACAGCAGCCGCGCGCGCCCGCGTGTTTCTCCTCGCGCGTGACCATGTAGCTCGGACACATCGTGACGCCTTCGCCGCGGCATTTGCCAACACCAACACAGCGCACCGCGACGCACCCGAATCGATACCCTCAAGGGCGATCGGGCGATCGGGCGATCGGGCGATCGTGCATGATGACCGGCACGTGATCGGCGGCGGCAATGGTCGCGTCGATCTCGCTTTCCTCGTAATGATCCTTCAGCGTCATGCGCTCGACGTCGTCGAATTTGATCGTATCGCGCATCCTCACTCCTCACTCCTCACTCCTCACACTCACAACCGATACGCCTGCGCGTCCACACGTTTGAATTCGAGTCCCAAGCCGGGCTGCGACAAATCCGGGCGCAGCGCTCCACCATCCGGCTCCTGCGTGCCATCGAACAACATGCGCTCGATGCGCACGTGATCGTAGAAATATTCCAGATGGCGCAGCGGCTTGATTGCGCAGCACGGGTGCAGGTGCAGGGCGGGCGCGCAGTGCGCGGATAACGGCACCTCATGCGCCTCGGCAAGCGCGGCGACGGCAAGAAAGCCGGTCAGGCCGGCGCAACGGGTGATGTCGGCCTGCAGCACATCGACTGCGCCGGCTTCGAGCATGGCGCGGAAATAAGGCAGGTCATAGCCGTATTCGCCGGCCGCGATCTCAGTGATCGCGGGCGCCCGATCGCGCAGCAAACGCAGGCCGGCGAGATCATCGGAGGTTACCGGCTCCTCGTACCAAGTAACGCCGTGCTCGAGGAAGACCCCGGCCATCGCGAGCGCCTGTTTGCGGTCATAGGCGCCGTTCGCGTCGACGTAGAGCTCGGTGGCCGAGCCGATCGCGGCGCGCGCAGATTTCATTCGGGCTGGGTCGCGCTCCGGCTCGCGACCGATCTTCATCTTGACACGCGGGATACCGGCATCGACCCAGCCGGCTAGCTGATTGCGCAGCTGCGCCTCGGAATACGAGGTGAAGCCGCCGCTGCCATACACCGGCACCATCGCCTGAAATGCACCCAGCAGCCCCACCAGCGGTCGATCGAGCAAGCGCGCCTTCAAATCCCAGAGCGCGATGTCGAGCGCGGCGATCGCCATCGAACAGATACCGGGGCGGCCGAGATTGCGGATCGATTTGACCAGCGTCAGCCAGCAGTCGCCGACATCCATCGCATCACGACCGCTGATGACACCAGAGAGCTTGTCGCGAATCAGTGTCGCGATCGCCTGATGACCATACGTGTAACCGACCCCGGTTTTGCCGCCGGCGCTTACCTCGACCAGCACCATGGTGGTCGAATCCCATTCCAAGGTGCCGTCCGACTCTGGCGCATCGGTCGGAATCTCGTAGGCGGAGACTTCGATCGTCTCGATGGGTGCTGCCGCCCTCCCAGGACTCGCCGTGCGCTCGGCCACGGCTCAGCCTTTTACGGTCGGCACGAAGGTCTTGAGGAAGTCCTTAGCCGAGGCTTTGATGATGCCCATCGCGTCGGGATCGCCGTGCAGCAGGGCGGACATGTACGCCTTCGCCTGCTCCAGCTTGATATGCGGCGGCATTGGCGGCACGTCCGGGTCGGTAACGGCTTCCAGCACCACCGGGCGGTCGGCGCTGAGCGCACGGTCCCACGCGCCGCCGACTGCGTCCGGCTCCTCGACCTTGATGCCGCGCAGGCCGATCAGCTCGGCGTAGCTCGCATACGGAAAATCGGGAACGTTCTGGGAGGCTTCGTATTTTGGATCGCCGGCCATCACCCGCTGCTCCCAGGTCACCTGGTTCAGGTCGCGGTTATTGAGCACCAGGATGACCAGGCGCGGATCGCTCCAGCGCTTCCAATAGTTCGCAATCGTAATCAGCTCGTTGATGCCGTTCATTTGCATCGCGCCGTCGCCGACCATCGCGATAACGGCACGATCAGGATACGCAAACTTGGCCGCGATCGCATACGGCACGCCCGGCCCCATCGTGGCCAGTCCGCCGGAGAGCGAGGCCATCATGCCGCGGCGCAGCTTGAGGTCGCGCGCGTACCAGTTGGCTGCCGAGCCGGCGTCGCAGGTCAGGATGCAGTTGTCCGGCAGCCGCGACGAGAGCTCCCAGAACACGCGCTGTGGGTTGATCGGGTTGGCGCTCGTCATCGCGCGCGCTTCAAGTATCTTCCACCAGTGCGCGACTTCCTCCTTGATGTGGTCCTGCCAAGAAAGGTCGGTCTTACGGTTTAAGTGCGGGATCAGCGCGCGCAGCGTCTTGGCACTGTCGCCGACCAAGTTCACTTCCATCGGGTAGCGCATGCTGACCATGCGCCCGTCGATATCGATCTGCACGCCGCGGGCCTGGCCTTCCTTGGGCAAAAATTCGGAATATGGGAACGCCGAGCCAACCATCAGCAACGTGTCGCAGCCGGTCATTAGCTCCCAGCTCGGATTGGTGCCGAGCAGGCCGATGGAGCCGGTCACATAAGGCAGGTCATCCGGCACCGCGGCGCGGCCGAGCAGCGCCTTAGCGACTCCGGCACCCAGCAGCTCGGCCGTCTCGATCACCTCGTCGGTTGCGTTCAGGGCGCCGGCGCCGACCAGCATCGCCACCTTCTTGCCCTCGTTCAGCACCAGCGCGGCGCGCCTGAGATCATCCTCTTCCGGCACGATACGCGGCGGCGTATAGCCGACACCGGAGTGAACGGTGCCGTGTGCGCGCGGCGGCGCCTCCACCGCCGGCATTTCCTGCAGGTTGCTCGGAAACACCAGAGCCGTGACGGTACGCTGGTCCTTGGCAATACGCAGCGCGCGATCGATGAGATGGCGCACCTGCGCCGGGCTGGTCGCCATATGCACGTATTCGTGCGCGACGTCCTTGAACAGCGTGGTCAGATCGACCTCCTGCTGATAATCGCCACCGAGCGCGCTCTGGGCTTGCTGCCCGATGATTGCGAGCACCGGCTGGTGGTCTTTTTTGGCGTCGTAGAGACCGTTCAGCACATGGATCGCGCCGGGACCGGAGGTCACCAGGCAAACGCCCACCTCGCCGGTAAACTTGGCATGGGCACAGGCCATGAACCCGGCCATTTCCTCATGGCGTACCTGCACGAAGTCGAAGCGGTCGCCGGCGCGGCCGAGCGCACCAAGAATGCCGTTGATGCCATCCCCGGGAAAGCCGAAGATGCGCTTGACGCCCCATTCGGATAACCGCTTAAGCAGGAAATCGCTGACCAATTCACCCATGATGTCCGGCCTCCAGGACAGAATTTTTTGGAATCGCGCGCCGCGTGCTGGTCGGTCGTGCCGTCAGCCGCGCAAATGAATCAGACAAGAAGGCGGGCCATTGGTTCCTGGAGAACCACTGCGCTCATTGCACCCATTGCGCTCATAATGACGTAGCCATGAAAGATATTTGCGGCGCGGCAAGCGTTTCGAAGCTTGCATGCAATTGCCAGCGCCTGCTCGCCGAATGCGAGCCTCGTTTTCCCAGCGCAGCCTGCGCAAATGCGTCGGAACTAAGTGCACAGGTTAGGAACTAACTGCATAGGTATGACGATCACCTGTATCGGGTCTTTCCAGTCAAAGCCACCGAGCCGGGTTCCGGGGCAGACGAGATAACAGGCGTTCTGCGCCAGTTGAATCCAGCTCGCGCACCAGTCGGCGCGCCCGCCTTAAAGCGCGTTTCAAAGTAGGTAGCTATGGAAACTCTGCTATGGCAGCGAACAACGCTGGGGATCTATCTACGGCGGCGACCCGTCAACTAGTGGGTGGCGCCGTTGGTGCCATCGCGCTTGGCCTTGGAGTTGCGTTGCTTCGACGGGGTTTTACACCGCAAACCGGCCGGGAGACGCTCGCCGGCGCGAGAACGCATGCGCGTCAGAAGCGCAGCCCCTTGCGGGTCGATGAGCCGCCGCAGGTCAAGGCCGCGCGGCGTTTAAATCGCGCCGCGGGCTTACTCGGGACGTCCACATTATTGGACAGCGCGGTTGAGCATTACCGCGGCTCGTTCCAGAACAAGGCTATGTACACGCCGTTGATCGTCTCGGCGTTGATGTTGGCGGTGAGTGCGCACGGCACCCGCGACAAACGCCCCATCGCGCATGGAGTCCGCGACGCAACCTACCTGGCGGCGGCGCTGACGGGTATCGCCGGCACCGGCTTTCATATCTATAACATCGCCAAGCGTCCGGGCGGCTTCTCATGGCAGAACCTGTTCTATGGCTCGCCGCTCGGTGCGCCGGGGGCTGTCGCGTTATCCGGATTGCTCGGCTATTATTCGGAGCGCTTGCGCGACAATGAATCCGACAAGATACCAAAGGTCTTTGGGCTGCCCGCCGGCCGCGCGCTCGCGGCACTGAGCGGCGTCGGCCTACTCGCGACGGCTGGCGAGGCGGGATTGCTGCACTTTCGCGGCGCCTATCACAACCCCTTCATGTTCGCGCCAGTAACTGTACCGCCGCTGGCCGGCGCGCTGCTGGGTGAAACCGCGCTGAGTCGCCCGCGCCGGCCGCGCCGCCTCACCCGCTGGTGGCTGCGCCTCACGGCGCTCCTCGGCTTCGCGGGCGCCGGCTTCCATGCCTATGGCGTCCAGCGCAACATGGGCGGTTGGCGCAACTGGAGCCAGAACGTGCTCAACGGGCCGCCGATCCCCGCGCCGCCGAGCTTTACCGGCCTTGCGCTCGCTGGACTCGCCGCGCTCGGGTTGTTGGAGGAACACCCCGATGCCTGAGCGCTATCCCGGCTACGACGTCCTCGCAAAGCGCGCCACGCCGTCGTGGAACGAACCTACCCGCCGAGTGATCGATGCACGATTGTCGATTCCGAACGAGCCGCGTTTTTTCACTATGCAGGAATGGGAGACGTTGACCGCAATCTGCGATCGCATCGTGCCGCAGCCCAAAGACCGTGCCCCAGTTCCGATCGCGGCGCTGGTCGACCGCAAGATGACGAATGACGAGCGCGACGGCTACCGCCAGGCCAGCATGCCGAAGATGCAGCAAGCGTGGCAGCGCGGGCTCGCCGCCCTGGATGCCGCGGCCCGCGCCAGCCATGGCGCGCCTTTCCACGCCATCGCCGCGGTCAAGCAAGACGTGCTGCTGAAAGCCATGCAAAACGGCGAACTGAGTGGACCGGAGTGGAATGGTATGCCGGCTCACACCTTCTTCAGCGAGCGCCTCGCCCATGACATCCTCGCTGCCTACTATTCCCACTCGAGCTCGTGGAACGAGATCGGTTTCGGCGGCCCGGCGAGTCCGCGCGGCTACGTGCGCATGAATTTCAATCGGCGCGATTCCTGGGAAGCGGTGGAAGCGAAGCCCGGCCACGAGGCTGCGGCACGCAAGGCCAACGAACGTGTTGGATGAGGCGCTGCACAGCCCACGCGGCAAGGATGGGCGCGCGCCTGACCCCCTGCGCGTCGGCGGCTGGATGCCGATGCGCCAATATGGCGAGAATGACGAAGTCGATTTCGCCATCGTCGGCACGGGCGCCGGCGGCGGGACGCTGGCCTGCAAGCTGGCGGAGGCGGGCTTCTCGGTCGTCGGCTTCGACGCCGGCGCCTGGTGGCGCCCGCTCGAGGAATTCGCTTCGGATGAAACACACCAGGAAAAACTTTTCTGGACCGACGAGCGCATCTGCGACGGGGACAATCCGCTCAAGCTCGGCAGCAACAACAGTGGCAAGGCCATAGGCGGCTCGACCGTGCATTTCGCGATGGTGTCGCTGCGCTTTCGCCCTGAGTGGCTCAAGTCGCGCAGCCTCCTTGGTTACGGCGCTGATTGGCCGCTCGATTGGCGCGAGATGTGGCGCTATTACACCGAAGTCGAACAGGCGCTAAAGATCGCAGGGCCGGTGAATTATCCGTGGGGGCCACCGCGGCCGCGCTACCCCTACCGCGCGCATGAGCTTAATGCCGCCGCTCTGGTGCTCGCCAAAGGCTGTGAAGCAATGGGCATTCCCTGGTCGGAGACGCCGCTCGCCACGGTCTCCGCCCCGCGCGGGCGCTCGCCTCCTTGCGTCTATCGCGGCTTCTGCGTAAGTGGATGCTCGACCAACGCCAAGCAGAGCGCGCTGATTACCTGGATTCCACGCGCGGTGAAGGCCGGCGCCGAAATCCGGGATCTGGCAATGGCAGGCCGGATCGAAACCAACGACGCCGGTTACGTCACGGGGGTGCACTACTATCGCGAAGGCCAATGGCGCTTCCAGCGCGCCCGTAACGTCGTCGTCGCAGGCTATGCGATCGAAACGCCGCGGCTATTATTGAGCTCGGCCAATTCGCAGTTTCCGGACGGGCTCGCGAATAGCTCCGGTCTGGTGGGCAAAAATCTGATGGCGCAAACCAACCAGGCGGCCTGGGGTGTGATGGAAGACGAGATTCGTTGGTACAAAGGGCCGCCGTCGCTGGCCGTGACCGAGCACTGGAACTATACGGACACCGGCAAGGATTTCTTCGGCGGCTACGCGTACATGAGTCAGGGGCCGCTGCCGCGGGCTTGGGTTTCCTCCCTCGCGGGTAATCGCGGGCTGTGGGGCGATGCGCTGCTGCGCGCAATGGAAAAGTACAACCACCAGGCGGGTCTGAAGATCGTCGGCGAAGTGTTGCCGCAGGAACGCAACCGCGTAGCACTGGCCGACGAGAAGGATCGATACGGCTTGCCGATCGCGCGGGTGACTTACTCGCTGTGCGACAACGATAAGGCACTGGTTAAGCACGCGCTGAATTTCATGTCGCAAAGCCTCTCGGTAGTCGGTGCGCGCGACATATGGACCGAAAGTGACGACACCTGTCATCTGAACGGCACCGCGCGCATGGGCGACGATCCACGCACCAGCGTCGTCAATGCCGATTGCCGCAGTTGGGATATCCCCAATTTGTGGGTCTGTGACGGCTCGGTGTTCCCGACCGTCGGCGGGGTCAACCCGTCGCTCACTATTCAGGCAATCGCCTGCCGCACCGCGGATCGAATTCGGGCGATGGCGGCGCAAGGCAGCCTTTGAGGTTAGCTTCCGGGCTCCGGCTCGGTGAGGCTGAAAGCATAACCGATGCTGTGTCGATAGGTTTCGCCGGGCCGCAAGATCGTGCTTGGGAATTCCTTTTGGTTCGGCGCGTTGGGAAAACCTTGCGGCTCGAACGCGAAACCGGCGGATTGACGGTAAATGCCACCACGGCCGGCAATGGTCGCATCGAGATTGTTTCCAGTGTAGAACTGCAGACCGGGCTGTGTCGTGTAAACATCCAGGGTGCATCCGGTTGCGGGGTCTCTGGCGCGTGCGGCGAAACTTGGCGTGCCTCCCTTGGCTGCATCGATAATGAAATAATGGTCATAGCCCTTGCCATAGAGAAGCTGCGGATCCGGATCACGGATGCGCGCGGCGGCGGGCATCGGCTTGCGGAAATCGAACGGCGTTCCAGCGACCGAACGGCGCTCGCCCGTGGGAATCTGTGCGGCATCGGTCGGCAGGTAAGTCTCGGCGGCGATGGTGAGCTCATGATCGAGCACACTCCCGGCTTGCAGGCCGCCAAGATTGAAATAGGGATGCGCGCTCAGACTGACGACTGTAGGCTTGCTCGTTTGTGCCTCGAGCTCCAGCCACAGTGTCGTGCCGTCAAGCCGGTAGGCCGCGCGCACCGTGAGCTCGCCAGGAAAGCCCTGATCGCCGTCGGGGCTGACATGTGTGAGAACGAGCTGCGTGGCGCTTGCTTCGGATACGAGCCAGAACACGTTGCCGAAGACCCCGCCGCCATGCAGCGTATTGTCGCCTTCGTTCTGCACGAGATCGTAGCTGCGCCCATCCAGCAAGAAACGCCCGCCGGCGATGCGGTTCGAAGTGCGCCCAAGCAACGCACCAAACGGTTTTCCGGCTCTGACGTAATCCGCGACCCGATCGAAGCCCAACGCGACGTGCCTACGCGCACCACCTCGGTGCGGGACCTCCAGCGAGACGATGCGGCCACCGTAATCTGTAATCTGCGTGCGCAAGTGCTTGTTCTGGAGCACGTACAAGGCCGCGGCGCGCCCGTCGGGTGTCTCTCCGAAGACGTTGGCTATGGACGCCGTTTCCTTTATCACAACATCTCCTGTTGACATTCGCCGCCGAGCGCCGCTCGATTGGGTAAACTCCCCGTTCTGGGAAGGTCACAGCATTCGCTACGACAACCCCGGTCGCCGGTTGAATAATCTAGACCGTGCCCGCCACCTGGAGTTCCAGCCCTCATTGGGCTGCGACCGTGGCGCCGCCGACTCTCTGCATTGCTCAGCTAACGCAATGCTTGAAAATGACCTTGCGCGGATGAAGACTGGCAACATCCGGCGCAAAGGTGATACCTCGCTTCGCCCGACGCGTCCCGCAAGTACAAAGGACAAGACCAATGAGCCAACGTATTGAAGACTACGCGCTGATCGGCAACATGCGCAGCGCCGCGCTGGTCGGCCGCGACGGCTCGATCGACTGGTTGTGTCTGCCGCGCTTCGACTCCGACGCCTGTTTCGCCGCACTGATCGGCGAGCGTGACAATGGCCGCTGGCTGATTGCGCCTAAAGAAGCAACCAAGAAGATCACGCGCCGCTACCGCGACGAAACCTTGATCCTGGAAACCTTATTCGAGACGGATTCCGGCACGGTAGCACTGATCGATTTCATGCCGCTGCCGCGCGACGGCAATGACGTCATTGACGTAGTGCGCATCGTCGAGGGCCGGCAAGGGCGCGTGGCTATGCAAATGGAGATAATCTTCCGCTTCGGCTACGGCAGAGTCGCACCATGGGTGCGCCACCAGGATTTTGGGCTGCAGGCGATCGCTGGCCCGGATGCGCTACAACTGCACACACCGCTGGAGCTGCACGGCCGCGACAAGACCACAGTGGCCGAGTTCACCATTTCGGCCGGTGAGCGCGTGCCCTGCGTGCTGGACTGGTACCTGTCCTGGCACGATGCGCCCGCGGTGCTTGACGCCGGCGCGGCGCTCGAGCAGGCGCAGCGCTGGTGGCGCGATTGGAGCGCGCACTGCAAGACGCAGGGCGAGTACCGCGAGCCGGTGGTGCGCTCGCTGATCACGCTGAAAGCGCTGACCGACAGCGAGACCGGCGGCATAGTGGCCGCGCCGACCACCTCGCTGCCGGAGCTGATCGGCGGCACCCGCAATTGGGACTATCGCTACACCTGGCTGCGCGATGCGGCCTTTACCCTGCAGGCCTTATTGCTATCGGGCTACCACGAGAAAGCCCGCCGGTGGCGTGAATGGCTGCTACGCGCGGTGGCCGGCGATCCGAGAAGAGTGCAGATCATGTATGGCATCGGCGGCGAGCGCCGGCTGCCCGAGCTCGAGCTCGACTGGCTGAGCGGCTATGAGGGCAGCCGCCCGGTGCGCATAGGCAACGGCGCCTACACTCAGGTCCAGATCGACATTTACGGCGAGGTCATCGACGCTCTGTACACCGCGAGGCGGCACGGCATTCAGCCGGACGACGATACTTGGCTCTTGCAGCTCGAGCTGCTGAAGTATCTCGAAGTCCACTGGCCAGACGAAGGCTCAGGGATCTGGGAGATGCGCGGTCCGCCGCGCGATTTCACTCATGGCAAGGTGATGGCGTGGACGGCGTTCGACCGCGCGGTCAAGGCCATCGAGAACTTCGGCCTTGAAGGCGACGCCGCGCACTGGCGCGCGCTGCGCAAGACCGTCCATGACGAGGTCTGCGAAAAGGGGTTTAGCAAGAAGCGCAATACGTTCGTGCAGTACTACGGCGGCGAGCCACTCGATGCGGCCTTACTGTTGATGCCGCTGGTGGGGTTTCTGCCGGCCGAGGATCCGCGCATCAAAAGCACCGTCGAGGCCATTCAGAAAAACCTAATGAACGACGGCTTCGTCATGCGCTATTCGCTGGAGGAAGGCGACGATGGGCTGGCCGGTGGCGAGGGCGCGTTCATTCTCTGCTCGTTCTGGCTCGCCGATAATCTGGCGCTCATGGGGCGCAAAGACGAAGCACGGGAGCTGTTCCATCGTCTGCTTGCGATCCGCAACGACGTTGGTCTTCTGGCAGAAGAATATGACCCGCGGGAAAAGCGCCTGCTGGGCAATTTTCCGCAGGCATTCTCGCACGTCGGGCTCATCAACACCGCGCACCATCTGAGCCTGGAGGAGGGCAATGGTCCGGCGCAGCATCACGCTGAGCAATGAATTTCACCGTAGAGCACATCTACTCGTCGCCGATGGTGATTCTGTCGGCGCGCTGGTGGCTTGCCGTGACCCCAGCCCAGTCGAGGACCGCCTTCGCGCGGTCCTCGTTGGTCGGCAGCAGCGCCAGATGCACCGCTTCCCAGGCCGCCTGCGCCGCCTTTCCGGTCATCGTGTGCCCGCCGAGCACCTGCACGACGGCGGCGCCGCGCCCGATCATCGCCATCGTGCCCTTGTCGCTGTACCGGAAGGGCTTGACCTCCTTGCCGGCGAGGCGGCGGTCAATCGCCTCTCCGGCGTGCTCCCCCGCTTGGAACGCCACCGAGCCAAGCTGAGGCAAGACCTGCCCGGTTCTGGCGTCCGTGATCTCGGCGACGTCGCCGAGCGCGTAGACCTCCGGGTGGCTGCGCAGGGTAAGATCGGCCCCGACGGCGAGACGATGCCCGCGCGCGAGCTCGATCCCGAGGCCTTGCACCAGTCGGTTGCCCTGCAGGCCGGCGCCCCAGATCAGGGTGTGCGCCTTTAGCTCCTCTCCAGTGTTGAGCGTTACTCGGGTCGGCGAGACAGATGAGACCCGCGCGCCAGTCATCACCTCGACCGTGCGCTCCCCCAGCGCCGTCGCCGCGTAGCTGCGAAGCCTCGGCTTGAACATCGAGAACAGCTCCGGCCCGGCCTCGACAAGGACCACGCGCGCCTTCTGCTGCGGCAGCCCCGGATAGTCCCGCGCGAAGACCGCTCGGTAGAGCTCGGCGATCGCCCCGGCAGTCTCCACCCCGGTCGCCCCCCCGCCGACGACGACGACGTCGAGCACGCCATCCTCCACCAGACTCGGGTCGCGGTCGGCGGCCTCCCATCGCTCGAGCAGGTGGTCCTTGAGGCGAACCGCCTGCGGGAGCGTGTACATCGGGAACGCGTGCTCGGCCGCACCCTCGGTGCCGAAGAAGTTGACCTCGGCGCCGACGCCGAGAACGAGGAAGTCGTAGGTAATCGGCGCGAGCTCGTCGAAGCGGGCCTCGCACGCGTCGAGGTCGACACCGGTGACGGTTGCCTGGTGGACGGTGGCGTTGTCCTGCCTATCGAGCAGGTCGCGAAGAGAGTGACCGACGACCGTCGGCTCGAGCAGGGCAGTCGCAACCTGGTACAGCAACGGTTGGAAGGTGTGGTAGTCGTGCCGGTCGACCAGAACGACCTCGGCGTCGGCGCGCCGGAGCTTCTTGGCGGCGCCGACTCCGGCGAACCCCCCACCGAGGATGAGAACGCGCGCTCGCTCACTCATGTCTTTCCTCCAGTTGCGCTAGCAGACGATGAGTATCGAAAGTATAAACGCTCCTTTCGGCGCTGCTGCACGCATGATTCACGGGCAGCAGCGCAATATCCGCCCCGCGACCCAAGGTGAGCCCGGTTCTGCCGGAGCCGGGTACCCACGCACAATACGAGCCTAACCCGGCGACTCGCTTATTCTGCCTTCGTGACATTACGACGTACCGAGCGTGGTGCATGCCCGGCGCGCGCGCGCGAAATCGCTGCTCAATTGAGCGAGGAACCGGCTATAAATGATTGGGCATTTGCGCGCAGGGAAAGCGGGGCGGCGACGGATTCAAGCGAGCGTCGCTCGGCATTGACCGCAAGAAACGCCGCAACGATTGCGGCGCCGATCATGAGTGCACCGCCGAGGGCATAACCCGCAAACAGCTCGGCCCGCGCCCCCGAGGCGATGAGATAACCGAACAACGCCGGGCCGGCGATGCCGCCGAGTCCCGTGCCGATGGCGTAGAACCAGGCGATGGCGCTCGCGCGGACTTCGAGCGGAAAACTCTCGCCCACGGTGAGATAAGCTGAGCTCGCCGCCGCCGAAGCGAAGAAGAACACCACACTCCAGGCCAGCGTTTGCGTCGTCGCGCTCAAGATGCCCGCCTTGAATAAAAGACCGGTGGCGATGATCAGAATGCCCGCGAGCGCGTAGGTTGCGGTGATCATCACGCGCCGGCCGATGCGGTCGAACAGCGGGCCGAGCAGGAGCGGACCGAGAAAATTACCGGCCGCGAACGGCAGGAGAAACAAACCGACGCGCGCCTCGTTCACCCCGTAGTAACGAGTGAGCACCAGGGCGTAGGTGAAAAACAGCGCGTTGTAGAGAAACGCCTGGGCGCTCATCAGGCTGAGACCGAGCGTGACGCGGCCCGGGTAACGCTCGAGAAGCACGCCGAAGAGCGCAAACCAGCCGACATCCCCCGAGGGGTCGAGGATGATCTTTGCAGGCGGTGCGCTTCCCGGGACGACGGCGGCTTGCGTCTCGATGCGCGCGACGACGTGCTTGGCTTCCTTGCGCCGGCGATGCAGCAACAGCCAGCGCGGGCTCTCCGGCACATACCTGCGCAGCAGCAGGACGGCGAACCCGAGCCCGCCGCCGACCACGAAGGCGATGCGCCAGCCCCATTGCTCGGGTACCCAGCCCGAGTCGAGTACCAGCACCGCGCCGGCGGCGCCGATCGCAGCGCCGATCCAGAAGCTGCCGTTCACCGCAAGGTCAATGCGCCCGCGAAGGCGTGCCGGCATGAACTCCTGGATTGCCGAGTTGATCGCCGCGTATTCGCCGCCGATGCCCGCCCCGGTAAGAAAACGCAGCGCCGCAAACACATAGAAATTTGGCGCGAAACCCGAGGCGATCGTCGCCGCGGAGTACAGACCGAGCGTGATGAAGAACAGTTTGCGCCGGCCGTACCGGTCAGCAAAGCCGCCGAAAAAGATCGCGCCGATTACCGCGCCGACGACATAAATGCTCCCGGCCAAACCCACCTGGGCCGCACTCAGGCCGAGCGTCGAGGGCAGGGTAAGCACGCCGGCGAGCGAGCCGACGAGCGTGACCTCGAGCCCGTCCACGATCCAGCTCGTGCCGAGCGCCGCGATCAAACGCGTGTGAAAACGCGACCAGCGCAGCCGGTCAAGGCGCGCCGGGATATCGGTGCTGAAGGCCGTTTTGCTCATTTTCCGAGCCTAGGTAGAAGCGAGCAAACGCGCTACTGCGACCGCGGAGTTTGTGAGGAGCGGAGCGGGAATTCCATATTGCCTGCACGAGGCTTCGAGCTTCGCCCGGCCAACGGTGATGCGCACGGATTGGCGCAGGCCGTCGAGGTAGAAGTTATCGAGATGTATGCGCTCGATGTCTGCCGGCCGTGCCCTAACGCCTCGCGAAGGTGCAGCGTGATAAAGCCATGCGTGAAGGCATGGCTATCACCCCCGTCCGAGGTCACCCACGATTACTTGCGCGGCGTTACGCCCGGGCATCATCGAGACCCCGGGCCCCGGATGGCTGTCGGCGCCGCAGAGATAGAGGCCGCGAATCGGCCCGCGGTACTGCCCTAGGCCGAGCGTCGGGCGCATGGCGCCCTGCTGATAGGGCACCATGGCACCGTGGGTCACCGTCCCGTGCAGCGCCGAGACGACGTCCGCCTCGTAGTCGACCGGCGAGAGGATCGCGGTGCCGACGATCTTCTGCTCGAGGTCGGGAATGTGGGCCGTGGCGATCCGCTCGATGACGGCGCTGGCGTAGCGCGTCCGTGCCTCGCCCCAGTCAATGTCGTAGGGCACTGCCGTCAGGATGATCTTGAGGGACGAGCGGCCCTCCGGCACGCGGCCCGGGTCGACCGCGGCCTCGTTGACGATAAAGGCCGGCGGCTCCGCGGGCAGGCGGCCGGCGCGGACGGCGCAGAGGGCATCGGCGAGGCCGGCCGTCGTCGTCGGCATGACGTGCACTTGCGTCGCCTGCGCTGCCGTGGCGCCGGCGGCATAGGTCGCGGGCGCCGAGAGGGCGAGATGGATGCCCATCTGCGAGGCGCCGAGATCATAGCGCTCCATCTCGGCGGTGATCCGCGGGTCGAGCGCCGCTTCGGCGAGAAGGTCGAGGACGAGATGGCGGGGATGGGCGCTCGAAACCACGCATTCGGTCGCAATCTCCGAGCCGTCCGCAAGCCGCACGCCGTTCGCCCGGCCGTCGTCGACGCGGATTGCCGCGACCGCCGCGCCGGTGCGAATCGCGCCGCCGGCCTCGGTGAAACAGGCGGCGAGCGCGGCGGGCAGCCGGCCCATGCCGCCCTTGACCGCTCGGTTGCCGGCGTCCTGGATGACCGAGAGAAAGACAAAGGCGAAGGCGGCGCCGCCGGCATCGTCCGGCGCGAAGCCGGCATGGGCGGCAAAATCCGCCATCAGGCCACGCATTTCCTCCGATTCGAAGGTTTCGGTCGTCCACGAGCGCACCGATTGCGCCCGGAAACGGATGCGCGCCACGCCGCCCGGCTCGCGCTTCAGCCGCGCCTCGATGGTCGCAGGAGAGGCCGGAGGGCTTTCAAGCTCGCGCCGCAACTCGTCCCGTTGCGCGAGATAGCCAGTGAAAAGGGCTCGCCAGGTGTCGGCGTCGCGCTTGGAGAACTGCGCCAGGTTGGCGCAGGTGTCCTCGATCCTCGCCATGATGGCGAGGCAGCGCTCGTCGGCAAAGACCTTGGCAAGCGAAACCGCCGGCCGGATGAGCTCCAGGCCGTAGACCGCGAGGCGCAGCTCGTCCGCCGCCGAGGACAGGGCAGCGAGCTGATAGCCGCTGGCGTGGACGTCCGTATGGTATCCCGCAAGCGCCAGCTCCTTCGTGCTCGTCATGCCGCCGATCGTAGCGTTGCGCTCGACTACGAGCACGGTCATGCCGGCTCTGGCGAGATAGCAGGCGCAGGCGAGGCCGTTGTGCCCGGCGCCGATGACCACGGCATCGTAGGACTGCATCAATCTCTCCCGTGGCCCATGCCGCCCGGCTGCTATCATCAAGTGCCGACCCGATAACCGTCACGAGCCGCCGCGCTCCCGCGGAACAGCATGGCCAACGCGCTTTGCGAAGCAGAAACGCCCTTTATTGCTTAGAGCCACGGATCGTGCCAGCGGCCATACCCCGCCACCAACTCACTCGCTTCCTTCGGGCCCCACGAGCCCTGGGGGTAGGGATGGACCGTGGGTGGTGAGTCGAGGAGGGGCTGCATGATCCTCCATGCCTCTTCGACGCCATCTTGGCGGGTGAAGCGCGTGGTCTCACCGACCATGGCCGCGTGCAGCAAGACCTCATAGGGCGTGGCCCCCTCGCCGCCTTCCTCGGCGAACGTCATGTCGAGCGTGATAGGCCGCGCCTCACGGCTCTTCGCCAGTCGGGCCTCGAGTCGGAAGCGGATGCCGGTCGCCGGATCCAGCCTGATCACGAGCTCGTCGGGCTCGGAAGCGGGGCCTCGGAGCCCGAGGCCAAGGCGAGGCGGGCTCTTCAACACGAGCCGGAGCTCAGTCTGGGTGACCGGCAGGCACTTCCCGGTGCGGATGTAGAAGGGCACACCGGACCAGCGCCAGTTCTCGATGTCGAGACGCAGGGCGGCGAAGGTCTCGGTGCTGGAATCGGGTGCGACGCCGTCGATCGTGCGGTAGCCCTCGTACTGGCCGCGGACGTAGTGGGCGGGATCAGCCGTGAGCACGGAGCGGAACACGGCGAGTTGCGAGTCCTTGATGGTCTCAGCCTCGGCTCCGGCGGGCGCCTCCATCGCGGCGGCCGCCACGACCTGCATGAGGTGGTTGACGACGACGTCGCGCAGCGCGCCGACGGGGTCGTAGAAGCGGCCGCGATCCGCGACACCGAAGTCCTCGGCCATCGTGATCTGGACGCTCTTGACATAGTTGCGGTTCCAGACCGGCTCGAGCAGGGTGTTGCCGAATCGCAGGTAGAGGATTTCCTCCAGGCCCATCTTGCCGAGGAAGTGATCGATGCGCAGGAGTTGCGACTCGTCGACGTACTGGTGCAGCTCCGCGGCGAGCGCGCGTGCCGATGCGAGGTCGTGCCCGAAGGGCTTCTCGACGACGATGTGCGCGCTCTTCGTGAGCCCCGCGGTAGCGAGGCCCTTGATGACCATCGCGAACAGCGCGGGCGGGATCTCGAGGTAGAAGACGGGCCGTGCGAAGCCTTTGATCGCGGCACCCACGCGCTCGTAGGTGGCATCGTCCGCGAAATCACCCGGCACATATGAGAGTCGCTTTGCCAGCCGAGCGAGCACCGCTTCGTCGAGCGGCTCCCCGCTGCTGATGATCGACTCACGGGCGCGCTGGATGAGTTGGTCGACGCTCCAGTCGTCCACGGCGACACCGACGATCGGGCAGTCGAGGAGGTTGCGCCGTTCGAGGCGGTAGAGCGATCGAAACGTCATGACCTTCGCGAGATCGCCGGTGATACCGAAGATCACAAAGATGTCGCAGCTGGATGGGACGCTCATGATTCAGCAATTTCTCCGAGCTCTCGTTGAGCACTCTGTGCGGACGCGCAACGCTGCTACGTCGATCGCGGCGCTGCTCAGGGCCGAGCCTCGTTTGAGGCAACGGCAACGGCGTGCCGGTTCCCCCACGGCCGTTACCGCGCACATCGCCACGGGTCGGGCCCATCGATACCGCGTGCCATCCGAGACTGCAGCGCAAGAAGGGCCGGGCGCAGCAACGCTCTGAGCAATGAATGATGTCAATTATTACCGACCACGCTGATCCAAAACGGTAGTTGCCCTTGGGTAGGAATTTGACGCACGACTTCGAGGCTCTGGGTATCAATCACGGTTACCTCATCGGTACTAGTCATGCCGACGTAGACCCAGCGCCCATCGCGGCTCGCGCGCACACCGTGGGAGCCCGGCCCGACATCAATGTGCTTGATGAGCTCAAAGCTCTTTGAATCGATCACGCTCACGATGTCATCGGCTATGGCACCGGTGAACACGTACCGGCCTCCGGGTATGACGTCAATACCCGCATGGCCGCTGCCCACTTCGATCAGCGCCAGTTGCTCGCCTGTCTCAATATTAACGGCCGCCACCTTGCCGGCGACACCACGTATCCACAACACACTGCCGTCCGCGGAGATATCCAAGTTGTGCGGGCCGTGAAGTCCCGGCACGGGAATTTCCTTGACCTTCGCCAAGGTCTGCATGTTCACCACCGCCACGCTCTGGCCACCCTGCAGGGTTATATAGGCAAGCCGGCCGTCCCCCGAGAAACGGGCGTTGTGGGGTATCTTGCCAACCTTAATGGTTTTGGCTATTTTCAAATTCTCGAGATCGATGACCGCCAGCGCATCCGTCCCAGCACTGACTGCCAGGCCCCACTGACCACGCGGGCCGATCGCCACACCTTGTGGGGTCGCGCCAATGTCAAACGTGGCGAGCGTCTTGCCGGTCCCTGTATCGACCACATAGACATTGTTCGTATTCTTGCTGCTGACCAGCAGGCGCGTGCCATCGGGGCTGATTGCATTGTAGTGCGCGCCATCCAATCCCTCCCAGGTTGCGCCCGCGGGCAGCACCTCTACGGCATTGGCAGCCTGCAAAGTCACGTAAACCGGGGCAGGGAATACTTCGGATTCAGCCGCGCGTGCCGATGGCACAAGCGCCAGTGCTATTGAGATCGTTGTGAAAAACGCTCGCATAGCATGCTCCTACAATTGGTTTGTACATCAGGGATGCATGGGCATGCTCATTCGATCCGCGAGGTTGAACATGATCCAGATCGTGCCCGCGACCATGATGATCAACAACAGCGCCGAGAACAGGATTAGCTGCAGGTCTTCACGCTTTTGCCTGACGCCAATGCGCAGGAAAAAGCGGATGTGGACGATGATCTGCGCCAGCGCGAAAACGCCGATCACGATGAGCAGAGAAAAGCGCGGCAAGACGGCCCAGTAGACCATGGCAAACGGTACCAGCGTGAGCACCAGCGCCAGAACGAGACCCCAACAATAGGACCAAAACTCTTGGCGCTGCTCCCGGCGCTGCGCGCGCATTTTTTCCTCTCTTTTGAGGGGAGCAATCGCGGCGTGGAAAACCGTCCAAGACTCCCCGCGCTGATCGCGCGCCTGTTCATCCGGGTAATGAACTTGCTCGCTCATGCCAGCCCCGCCAAATAAACCACCGAGAAAATTGCAATCCAGATGATGTCCAAAAAGTGCCAGAACAGTGCGAGTCGCATAACGCTCAACTTGACGTCGGTGTCGAGGCCGTAACGGGCGATCTGACCGACTAGGCAAATCAGCCAAATGCAGGCACAGGTGACATGCAGGCCATGCAGTGGCACCAGGTCGAAAAACGCGGAGAGAAAGCCGCTGCGGCTCGGAACAGCGCCCATGTCAAACATCGACAGGAAATCGCGAACTTCGAAAACCAGGAAACCCACGCCCAGCAACAAGGTCACTACCAGCCAGGCAAGCAGGCGCGGCGGGCTGCCCTTGTGTTTATTCGACAGCGATGCCATACCGAAGGTAAAGCTGCTAGCCAATAGCAGCATGGTTTGGATGAGGACGCTTTTGATGTCGTAGATGTCGCGCGGCCCGGGTCCACCGGCGGTGGCATCCAACTGTATCACGTACGTCCCGAACACCATGCCGAACAAAATGGCATCGCTCATCATGAAGACCCAGAAACCAAACATCAGGGTCTCCGCGGCATCGTGCGCTTCGGGGTGCGCGCGGCCGAGGTTCAGCCCGGGATACCGGAAGGTTTCGTAGCTCATGACGTGGCCCCCGCGGCGCCCTGCTCGGCAAGGCCTTCATTGGCGGGATCGCATTCAGCGGCGCGTGAGATCGCGGCGGCATGCTGGACAGCATCAAGCCAGCGCCCGTGCTCCTCTTTGACGACGCTCGCCGGCACGGTTTGCACCGTATCGCGCGCGAATCCGCGCACGATGATCGCCGCCAGTGTGCCGAGGGCGCAAACGATCACCAGCCACCAGATATGCCAGACCAGCCCGAATGCCATGACGAAACCGAGGCCGCCAAGCACCGGGCCCATGGCGCTGTTCCTGGGGAGCTTGATGTCCACAAACTCGTCGGGTTGCTGATAGGCCACGCCGAACTCCTTGGCGGCCGCGAAAGCGTCCGCATCATTGACCACGGGCAAGACCGGAAAGTTGTATTCGGGCGGCGGCGCCGAGACCGCCCATTCCAGGCTGCGCCCGTCCCAGGGATCGCCCGCGAACACCCGGTTCTCGTTGCGATGCTTGATTGAAACCCAGCCCTGGATTAGGAGCGCAAGGAGCGCACAGCCAATTAGCAGTGCACCAAGGAAGGCCACGATCTCCAGCGGCTGGTAAGCAGGATTGAAGTAGGCGACGGTGCGCCGTGGCAGCCCCATCAGGCCGAGGGCATAAAGCGGGAAAAACGCGAGCATGAATCCAAACAGCCAGCACAACGCCGAGATCATCCCCCAGCGTTCGTCAAGGCGAAAGCCGAACACCTTGGGAAACCAGAAATGGTAGCCGGCGAGCAGGCCAAAGAGCACACCAGGGATGGCGACGTTGTGGAAGTGCGCCACCAGAAACACCGTGTTGTGCACCTGATAGTCGATCGCGGGGTTGGCCAGAATAATCCCGGTGATGCCGCCGAGCACGAACAGCAGGATGAAACCGATCGCATACACCATTGGGACGGTCAGACGCACCCGGCCACGGTACATCGTCGCCATCCATTCATAGATCTTCACTCCCGTGGGAATGCCGATCAGCATGGAGGCAATGCCGAATACCGCGTTGATGTTCGCGCTCTGGCCCATGGTGAAAAAGTGGTGCACCCACACGGTGAATGACAGCACGGCAATGGTCATGGTAGCCAGCACCAGCGAGCGGTAGCCAAACAACGCCTTGCCGGAAAAAGTCGCAACGACCTCGGAGTAGATCCCGAATGACGGCAGTATTAGGATGTAGACTTCCGGATGGCCGAACAGCCAGAACAGATTCATGAAATTCATCATGTTGCCGCCCAGGGCATTGGTGAAGTAGTGAAAGCCCAGGTAACGGTCCAGCGCCAGTTGCGCCGTGGCGACGGTCAGAGGCGGCATCGCGAAGATCATCAGGATGCTGGTGCATAGCGCGGTCCATGTGAACAACGGCATCCGCATCAACGTCATGCCCGGTGCGCGCTCCTTGTAGATGGTTACGGCGAAATTGATGCCGGTCAACGTCGTCCCCACCGACGACAGCGTAAGCGCCCAGATCCAGTAATCCGGTCCGACATCGGGGGTGAAAGCCGTCTCGGTATAGGGCGGGTAGCCGAACCAGCCACCGGTGGAGAACTGGCCGATGACCAGTGAAACCATCACCAGCATCGCGGCGGCCGCGGTCAATCCCAGGCTTATGGAATTGAGCACGGGGAAGGAAACGTCGCGCGCACCGATCTGCAGCGGCATCACGTAATTGATGACGCCGATGAGAAACGGCATGGCCATGAAAAAGATCATGATCGTGCCGTGAGTACTGAACAATTGCGCAAAATGATCGGGCGCGAGAAAGCCGCCACCCAGCCCGACCGCCTGCTGCAACCGCATCAGTATCGCTTCGATCACGGCCCGGGCCAGCATCACCAAGGCCACCACGACGTACATGATGCCGATCTTCTTGTGATCGGGGCTGGTCAGCCACTCGGACCACAGTGCGCGCCATTTGCCGAAGAAAGTGATCAGCGCGCAGACAACCACGATCCCGATTACGACCACGCATGCCGCGCCTCCCCCGATGAAGCCGTTGATCAGGTTCTCCTCCGTGGGGTGCTGCAGCATCTCCCAGAACGGCAGTGAATCCATCCCCAAGCGCCCCAGCGGTTGTTCAATGATGGCGGCGGCATTCATGGCGCATTTTCCATTGACGATGCGGCGGTCTTGCGGACTACAGGCGCCGGCAATCCTGCCGGAGCCACCAAGACATGGCCCAGCGCGGTAGGAGTACCGGTCATGGTCGCCTCGACGACCGCGGGAAACAGGGCAGCGCTCACCTGCGTCAGATAAATGTTGCCCTCGTGCGAGGCCCGCGGCAGGGCAGCGACCAGCTCCGCCACGGTGCCGCGCTGCGAGAGCGCCTTGTAGGCGCGGGCATCCAGCGCAACGCCGCTCGCTCGGACTTTCCTAACCCACGCTTTAAATTCCTCGGGCGGCATAGCGAGCGCGGTGAACTTCTGGTGGTGGAATCCGTTCCCGTTGTACATGGTGTTCTCACCGAGCGAGCGTCCCGGTTTCGTGGCCTTGAGGTGGAGCTGCGTGACCATGCCGCCCATGGCGTAGATCTGGCCGGCCAGCGCGGGAATCAGCAGGGATTGCATGACCGTGGCCGATGTCAAACGCATGGCAACCGGCTGTTCCACCGGAATCGCCAGCACGCCAACGGTTGCGATACCTTGGTCCGGGTAGATAAAGAGCCACTTCCAGTCGTAGCCGATCGCCTGCACTTGCAAAGGCCGCCCGTGGGGTGCGATCGGCTTATAGGGGTCCAGCGCGTGCGTGTAGTGCCAGACCAGAAAGCCCAGCACACAGATGATGGCGATTGGACCCGCCCAGACCATGACTTCCAGTGGTAGGTAATCCTGCCATTTGGGCGTGTAGCGCGGCGATTTCGCGCCATAGCGATAGCGCCACACCAGCAGCGGCAGGAGCACAAATATGGGTAGCGCCACGAACACCCCGAGCAGCACCACCACCTCGATGAGGTGCCAGCGCTGGGCGGCGGCAATGGGTCCTTGCGGGTTGAGAAAGCTCAGATAGACGCCGCTCTCGGCGCATCCGCTGAGCAGCAGCAGTGTGCTAGACAATATGGCCACGCCGACATAGGGCGGGCGTGCTTGGCGCAACCGGCTAGTCATTTGGAGCCCGCGGCCGCCACGTCCGCCACGACGATCGCGTGCTCGCTCGATATCCGCCCGCCGGGGATCGAGCTGTCGCCCGCACGCAGACGCCGCAGCGCCTCGACCTTGTCTTTGCCCGTGACGAGCCAGAGGACGCCGCGGGCGCGGTTCAAAGCGGGGAAGGTGAGCGTCATGCGCTGGTGTCCCTGGTACGGGCGCGTTAGCGCGACGTCACGATCCGCGACGTCGAGCACCGGGTCACCGGGAACGAGTGAGGCCGTGTGGCCGTCCGGCCCGAGCCCGAGATGGACGAGGTCGAGCGCGTCGGGAAGCGTTGCCGCATACTCGGCCGCCGCGGCGTCGAGCTCGTGTGCTGCGACCGGCATCGCGCGGATTTCGACCGCGCCCGCGGGCGCGAGGCTCGCGCGCAGGTGAGTGAGGTTGCGATCGGGATCGCCGTCGGGGGCGATCCGCTCGTCAACCTGGAAGATCGTTACCTTCTCCCAAGGCATCTTCCCGGCGAGGCAGGCGAACATGGCCCAAGGGGTTCGCCCGCCGCTGACGGCGAAGTTGAACCGGCCGTGGGCGGCCACGGCCGCCCGCGCGCGCTGCGCGACGATCTGCGCGCCACGCTCGGCGACGGCCGCGGCGTTGGGGAGGATCTCGATCTCGAGCGCCATTGCCTAAGCCTTCTTCTCGTCGTGGCCGCCGAACTCCTTACGCATCGCCGAGAGGAGCTTGTCGGCGAAGTTGGCGAGTCCACGGGAGGTGAAGCGCGAGTAGAGCGCGGCGGTCAAAACCGGTGCCGGGACTCCCACGTCGATGGCCGCGATTGAGGTCCAGCGTCCCTCGCCGGAGTCGGAAACGCGGCCGGCAAACTCCTCGAGCCGCGGGGAGGCGTAGAGCGCCGCGGCGGTCAGGTCGAGCAGCCACGACCCGATGACGCTGCCCCGCCGCCAGACCTCGGCCACCTCGGTCGTGTCGATGTCGTATTGGTAGTGCTCCGGGTTCTCGAGCGGCGCGGTTTCGGCGTCCATCTCCCGGGCGCGCTTGCCGGCATCGGCGTTCCTGATGATGTTCAGACCCTCGGCGAACGCGGCCATGAGTCCGTACTCGATGCCATTGTGCACCATCTTCACGAAGTGCCCCGCGCCGTTCGGACCGCAGTGGTAGTAGCCGTGCTCCGCCGTTGTCGGCTCGCCCGTACGACCCGGCGTGCGTGGCGCCGTATCGAGGCCGGGAGCGATCGAGGCAAAGATCGGGCCGAGCCGGTCGACGACCTCCTTCTCACCGCCGATCATCAGACAGAACCCGCGCTCGAATCCCCAGACGCCGCCGCTCGTCCCGACGTCGACGTGGTGTATGCCTTTCTCCCCGAGCGCGGCCGCGTGGCGCAGGTCGTCGTGGTAGTAAGTGTTGCCGCCGTCGATGATCGTGTCGCCCGGCTCGAGCACCTCAGCGAGCGCGGTGATCGTCTTGTCGGTGGTCTCGCCGGCCGGCACCATCACCCAGGCCGTGCGCGGTTTGTCGAGCTTGGCCGCGAAGTCCTCGAGCGAGGTCGTGCCTAGCGCACCATCGGCTTCGATCGCCTTCACGGCGTCCGGGAACACGTCATAGCCGATGCAGCGATGCCCGTCGCGCATGAGCCGGCGCACGAGGCCCGCGCCCATCCGGCCGAGCCCGACCATTCCAAGCTGCATGGGAGTGTCGGTTGGCACGCTCTAGCTCCTCTGTCTGAGAATGAAACGCTCGACGGCGTTCGCGAAGCCGTCCTCGTCGTTGGACGTGGTCACGCACCGCGCCGCGCGGTGAACCTCACGGCCGCTTTGCCCCATCGCAATCGAGAGGCCCGAGTGGGCGAACATGAGCACGTCGTTCGGCATGTCGCCGATGGTCGCGATCTCGCTCGGCGGGATCCCGTACTTCGCCGATAGGAGCTTGACGACGTCGCCCTTGTTCGCCCGCGGATGGGTGACGTCGAGGTAATAGGGCTGCGAGCGCGCGGCCGAGACGTGGTCCTCGAATCTCTCCCGAGCGGCCGCGGCCGCGGACTCGACCCGGTCGTAATCGTCGCTGACCCCGACGATCTTCGCCACATCGCTGTCGAAGCCCTCGAAGCTCGCCACGACCGTTGGCTGGAAGCGAACCGTGGTGGCCTCGCGCTCGATATGCGGCGCTTGGTCATCGCGCACGAGCCAGGCGGCCCCTCGGTAGACCCAGGCGTCGAGCCCGGACGCATCGAGCAGCTCGATGATCGGCACAACGAGATCGTCGGGGATGGTCCGCTGCTCGACGAGCGTCATGTCCGGCTCCACGATCAGCCCGCCGTTGAACGCGGCTAGCGGGGCCTTGAGCTGCAGCGGCTCGACGAGCATGGCCATCCCGCGCGGGGGGCGGCCGCTCGTGACCGCGAAGTGGATGCCGGCGCCGTGGAGCCGGTGGACCGCGTCGACGGTCGCCTCCGCCAGCGACTTGTCCGTCTTGACGAGCGTGCCGTCGACGTCGGCGAGCAGCAGCTTGATGCTCATCGAAGTCTCCGATATCGGCGGATGAGCGCGTTCGTCGAGGAGTCGTGGTCGAGCTCGGGCTCGTCTTGCGACTCGAGCTCGGGGATGATCCGCTTTGCGAGCACCTTACCGAGCTCTACGCCCCACTGGTCGAAGGAGTCGATGCTCCAGACAGTGCCTTGCGTGAACACGCTGTGCTCGTAGAGGGCGACGAGGGCGCCCAGCGTGCGCGGGGTGAGCTTTTGCGCGAGGATCACGTTCGTCGGGCGGTTGCCCTCGAAGACGCGATGCGCAACGATCGCCCGCGCCGTACCCTCGGCGCGCACGTCCTCCTCGGTCTTGCCGAAGGCGAGTGCTTCGGCCTGCGCGAACACGTTCGACATGAGGATGTCATGATGGTCCCGGATCGGGTTCAAGTTCTTGGCAAAGCCGATGAGGTCGACGGGAATGAGCTTCGTCCCCTGATGGATGAGCTGGTAGAAGCTGTGCTGGCCGTTCGTGCCCGGCTCGCCCCAGTAGACGGCCCCGGTGTCGTAGTCCACCCGCCGCCCGTCGAGTGTGACGTGTTTGCCGTTGGACTCCATCGTCAACTGTTGGAGGTAGGCCGGGAAGCGCTTCAGGTACTGGCTGTAGGGCATCACGCCCGCGGTCTGCGCGCCGAAGAAATCGCCGTACCAAACGGCGAGCAGGCCCATCAGCGCCGGAAGATTGCGCTCGAGCGGCGCCGTGCGGAAGTGCTCATCCATGGCGTGAAAGCCCGCGAGCAGGTCGCGAAACGCGCCCGGGCCGATCGCGAGCATGGTCGAGAGGCCGATCGCCGAGCCCATGGAGTAGCGCCCGCCGACCCACTCCCAGAAGCCGAACATGTTATCGGTGTCGATGCCGAAGGCCGCGACCTCATCCGCGTTCGTCGAGAGCGCGACGAAGTGCTTCGCGATGGCCGCCTCCTCGCCGAGCGCGCTCAGCGACCACGCGCGCGCCGTGTGCGCGTTCGTCATTGTCTCGAGGGTGGTGAACGTCTTCGAGGCGACGATGAAGAGCGTCTCCTCGGCGGCGAGGTCGTGCGTCGCCTCGGCGAAATCGGTCGAATCGACGTTTGAGACGAAGCGGAAGGTGAGATCGCGCCGCGTGTAGTGGCGCAGTGCCTCGTAGGCCATCACCGGCCCGAGGTCGGAGCCGCCGATTCCGATGTTGATGATGTTTCGGATCGGCTTGCCCGTGTGGCCTTTCCACTCGCCCGAGCGAATGCGCTCGCAAAACGCCGCCATGCGCTCGAGCACCGCGTGTGCCTGCGCCGCGACATCCACGCCCTCGACGACCAAGGGCGTGCCTTTGGGCATGCGCAGCGCGATGTGCAGCACCGAGCGGTTCTCGGAGACGTTGATGCGCTCGCCGCGGAACATCGCCTCGGTCCGCGCGGCGAGGCCCGACTCCCGCGCAAGCTCGATGAGCAGGCGCAGGGTCTCGTCAGTGATGCGGTTTTTCGAATAGTCGAGGTAGAGCCCGGCACCCTCGGCCGCGAGGCGCTCGCCACGTAAGGGATCCTCGGCGAACAGCTCGCGCAGGTGCAGGTTACGGAGCTGCGCGTGGTGCGCCTCGAGCGCCCTCCAGGCCGCGCGCTCGCGCAGCGGGGTCGTCGCTGTGGGATCGGCGGTGGCCATCCGGACTCCTCTGAGCTCGGGCTAGGCGCGCAGTGCCGCGCTCTGTTTGTCGATGAGGCTCATCAGGTCGTTCCAGGACTTGACGAAGGCCGCCGCGCCGTCGTTTTGCAGCTTCGCGGCGAGGGCGTCGAGGTCGATCCCGGCCGCTTTATGGGCGGTGAGCGTCTTGTCCGCATCGCCACCGTCGCTCGGCATCGGCGTGCCGACGTGTCCATGGTCGTGGAACGCGTGCAGCGTGCCCTCGGGGATCGTGTTGATCGTGAACGGTGCGCCGAGGCAGTGGAGGTACAGATCCTCGGGTGCGCTCGGATCCTTCGTGCCCGTCGACGCCCAGAGCAGGCGCTGCATGCGCGCGCCCGAGCTCTCGAGCTTCTGCCAGCGTTGCGAGTCCATCTGCTCGCGGTAGGCCTGATAGGTCTTCAGGCCGATCGCAAGCGCGAGCGTGTTCTTGAGCTCATGCGGCATCTTGTCGCTGACGGCGACATCCCAGCGCGACATGAAGACCGAGGCGACCGAGCCGACGGCGGGATCGAGCCCGGCCTCGACCCGGCGCTCGACCCCACGCATGTAGGCGTCCACCGCCGCGCGGTAGTGATCGGGCGAGAAGAGGAGGGTGACGTTCACGGGAACGCCGGCGAAGATCGCCTCCTCGATCGCGGGCAGCCCCTGCGCGGTGCCGGGGATTTTGATGAAGAGATTGTCGCGCTCGGCCTGCGCATGGAGCGAGGTGACCGCGCGCACGGTGCTCTGCGTGTCGTAGGCAAGGAGCGGCGAGACCTCGAGCGAGGCCCAGCCGTCGACTCCGCCAGTGCGCTCGTGGATCGGCGCGAACAGGTCGGCCGCGCGGCGAAGATCCTCGAGCGCGAGCTCGAAGAAGAGGGCCTCCCGGTCTATCCCGGTGGCGGCCTTCTCGGAAATCCCGTCGTCGTAGCCACCGCCCGCGATCGCCTTGTCGAAAATCGACGGGTTCGACGTGAGTCCGGTCACCGAGTAGTCGTCGATGTAGGTCTGGAGCTGCCCGGAGTCGAGCAGCTCGCGCGTAATGTTGTCGAGCCAGAGGCTCTGGCCCAGCTCGTGGAGCTTCGCGGTCGCGTGTGTCACTGTTCCCTCCTAGCTCGAACGGGCCGCCGCGACGCACTCGCGCGCCACTTGGGTGACCGCGTCCGGCGTGAACCCGAATTTCTCGATGAGCATCTTCAGCGGCGCCGAGGCGCCGAAGGTATGCATCCCAACGATTGCGCCCCCATCGCCGACGTAGCGGTGCCAGCCGAGCGTCGAGGCTTGCTCGATCGCGACCCGCGCCTTCACCGACGGGGGAAGCACCTCATCGCGGTAGGACTGGGGCTGGCGGTCGAACAGCTCGCAGCACGGCATGCTGACCACGCGCGCGCCGATGCCCTCGGCGGCGAGCTCCTCCCGTGCGGCGACGGCGAGGGCGACTTCCGAGCCGGTCGCGATCAGGATCACATCCGGCTTGCGATCGTCGGCATCGAGCAGCACGTACGCGCCGTTGGCGACGCCCGCGGCGGATGTCATCACCGAGCGGTCGAGGGTCGGCAAGTTCTGGCGCGAGAGGATCAGCACCGCGGGCTCGCGCGCGAGCTGCATGACGTAGCGCCACGTCTGCGCCACCTCGTTGGCGTCGCCGGGCCGGCGGAACACGAGCAGCCCCGGGATCGCGCGCAGCGAGGCGAGCTGCTCGACGGGCTGGTGCGTAGGGCCGTCCTCGCCGACGCCGATCGAGTCGTGGGTGAAGATATGGATGACCGGGATCTCCATCAGCGCCGAAAGCCGGATGGCGCCGCGCGCGAAGTCGGAGAAGATGAGGAACGCCGACCAGAACGGGCGTAGCTTCGAAACTGCAAGCCCATTGGCAATCGCCGCGGAGGCGTTCTCGCGCACGCCGAAGTGGAAGTTCCGCCCGGCGCGGTTGTCCACCTGGAGCTCACCCGCGCCGTCGAAGGCGAGGTGCGTCTTGGTGGACGGCGCGACGTCGGCTGCACCGCCCAGCAGCCACGGCACGTTCTTCGCCACGGCGTTCAGTACCTCACCGGACGAGCTGCGGCTTGCGATGCCGTTCTCGTCGGCGGGGAACTCCGGGAGGTCGGCGTCCCACCCGCGCGGCAGCTCACGGCGTTGCATGCGCTCGATCTCCTCGGCGAGCTCGGGATAGGCCGCCCGGTACTCCTCGAAGGCGGCCTCCCAGGCCTCACGCAGCTTCCTGCCGCGCGCGCCGATGCCCTCGGCGAAGTGCTCGTAGACGCCTTCCGGCACGAGGAACCGCGCATCCTCGGGCCAGCCGTAGAAGCGCTTCGCCGCCTTCACGCCCTCTGGACCGAGCGGCTCGCCGTGTGCTTTTGCGGTGTCCTCGACCTCGGTGCCGTAGCCGATGTGGCTGCGTGCCACGATCAGCGTCGGCCGCTCGTGCTCGGCGTGGAAGTCGTGCAGCGCCCTGGCGATTTGCTCGAGGTCGTTGGCATCGGCAACACTCGTCACGTTCCAGCCGTAGGCGACAAACCGCGCCGCGACGTCCTCGGTGAACGTGATGTCGGTGTGGCCCTCGATCGTGACGCGGTTCGAGTCGTAGATCCAGCATAGGTTCCAGAGACGCTGATGAGCGGCGAACGAGGCCGCCTCGGAGGCGATCCCCTCCATCATGCAACCATCCCCGGCTTGAGCATACACGTCGAAGTCGAACAAGGTGTGTCCGTCCCGGTTGTAACGCGCGCCAAGCCACTGGCTCGCGGCGGCCATTCCCACGGAAGTGGCGACACCGGTTCCAAGTGGGCCCGTCGTCGCCTCGACCCCGCTCGTCCAGCGGTACTCGGGGTGGCCCGGCGCTTTGGAGTCGAGCTGCCGGAACCGCCTCAGGTCGTCGAGGGATACCGCCGGGTCGCCGGGGATCTCGTAGTCCGGGTCGACTGCCTTAACGCCGGTCAGATGCAGCATCGACCACAGCAGCGCGGAGGCGTGCCCCGAGGAGAGCACGTAGCGATCGCGGTTCGGCCAGATCGGGTCGGCCGGATCGAAGCGCAGGTAGCGCTGCCACAGCGTGTAGGTGAGGGGAGCGATCCCGAGCGGCGTGCCCGGATGGCCGGAGCTCGCCGCCTGGATGGCATCGATGCAAAGCGTGCGGATGGTATCGATGCAGCGGGCGTCGAGATCGGTGGTGATCGCCATCAGCGTGGTCCTTGTGTCGTTGTTTGTGTCCTCGATGTGGCGAGACGCTCGTGCGCTTTCCCCATGAAATCCGCGTAGGCGGCGTCCGTACCGTCACTGCAGGAGACGCCGCTGGCCGCGACGGGGCGTCTCAGGAACGCCTTCGAGTGCCGGCGTAGCCGCCCGCTCAGCCGCGAAAACTCGCGCGCATTCGCCGCCGCGCCGCCTTCCCGGTCGCGCGTATAGGCAGTATAGACCGCCTGTTCGTTTTTTCCGCCCGTCGGCATCCGTGTCTCATGGCTCATTTTTCTCTACCGCGCCACGAAACGGTTGCCGACATCGACGAGCTGGCGGTTGATGGCTCTCTGTGAGTCTGGCATGACTCGATCGCCTCTTGCTTGAGCAGTGCGCGAACCTGCGCCTGCAATGCCGAGTCCGGCTCGTTCGGTCGAGAGCGCTGCCCCG
>JAKDMP010000180.1 GCA_030452225.1 Gammaproteobacteria bacterium | reverse complement strand
CTACAACCCGTAGGAGCGCGCCATGCGCGCGACCTTCGAAGCGGGATATGTGGGCCCTCGATCGCGCGCATGGTGCACTCCTGCACCCTGTTTATGACCTGGCAGAAGCGACGGCTCCCGTCGCGATACAGCCGCGGCATATGCGCGCGCCGCATTGCGGTCGGGACGCCCGCTGCTACATCGCTTCGTATTAGCCATACACAGGGAAGCGGCGCAGCATCTTCTCCACCTCGGTGCGCACCGCCTCGATACGCTGCGTGTTGTCCATGTCGTCGAGAATGTCCGCAATCCATGTGCCGATCTGCTCCATCTCCGTTTCGCCGAGCCCGCGCGTGGTGGCCGCCGGCGTGCCGATGCGAAGCCCGCTGGTCACGAACGGCGAACGCGGTTCGTTCGGCACCGTATTCTTGTTGAGCGTGATGTTCGCCTCACCGAGCGCCGCCTCGGCGTCCTTGCCGGTAATGTCGCGGTCGATCAGATCGACCAGGAACAGATGATCCTCGGTGCCGCCGGAAACGATTTTGACGCCACGCGCCGCCAGCGTTTTCGCAAGCGCTTTCGCATTGTCCAGCACCCGCTGCTGATAGGCCTTGAACTCGGGCGACAGCGCCTCCTTGAAAGCGACCGCCTTGGCGGCAATCACATGCATCAGCGGGCCGCCCTGAATGCCCGGAAAGGTGATGGACTGCAGTTTCTTTTCGATCTCTTCGCCCGCGCCCTTCGCAACGATCAATCCGCCGCGCGGGCCGCGCAGCGTCTTGTGCGTGGTCGAAGTCACCACGTGGGCATGCGGCAGGGGGCTGGGGTACAGGCCGGCGGCTATCAGGCCGGCGGGGTGCGCCATGTCCACGAAGAGCCAGGCGTCCACGCTGTCGGCAATGGCGCGAAATCGCTCCCAGTCCACAACCTGCGAGTAGGCGCTGAAACCGGCGACGATCATCTTCGGCCGGTGTTCCCGCGCGAGCCTTTCGACCTCGTCGTAGTCGATCAAGCCCTCGTCGTTGACGCCGTACTGCGCGGCATCGAATACCTTGCCGGAAAGGTTTGGTTTCGCGCCGTGCGTCAGATGCCCGCCATGGCTCAGGCTCATGCCGAGGATGCGGTCGCCCGGTTTGAGGAGCGCGAAGTACACCGCCTGGTTGGCCTGCGAGCCCGAATGCGGCTGCACATTGGCGTAATCGCAATCGAAGAGTTCCTTCGCCCGGTCGATGGCAAGCTGTTCGGCGACGTCCACGTTCTCGCAGCCGCCGTAATAACGCCGACCGGGATAGCCCTCGGCGTACTTGTTGGTCAGCACGCTGCCCTGCGCTTCCATCACCCGGGGGCTGGCATAGTTTTCCGAGGCAATCAACTCGAGGTGATCTTCCTGGCGCTCGCACTCGGCGGCAATCGCCGCGGCCAATTCGTCGTCGAAGCCCTCGATCGTCATGTCGGCTTGAAACACACGCATTCTCCGTGATGGTCTACAGGAAAATTGTATCCGTTGTCGCAGCAATGCCGTACGCAACCGGTCGCCGGCCAGGATGCATTACCGACTGGATGCCGGCCTCCCTCGGCATGACGGGGTACATCAGAGAGAGGCTACGTCACAAACCTGCGAACGGGTTTTTGACTTCCAGGCCGTCAAAAGTCTGACCGTTTTGCAGATCCTCCGTGTACAGCGTACGGCAATCCGCCGCCAGCGCCGCCTCGATTATCAAGGCGTCCCAGAATGAAACTTGCATGGCCTCGTTCCGTTTTGCGGCCGCGAACACCATCCCGGCGTCCACGGCAACCAGCTCCAACTCGGAAAGATCCTCGAGCACACTGCGTGCATCGGACAATGACAGCGGCTGAGCCAACTTGCGCGTCACGGTGACATAGAACTCCTGCAACACCTGCGTGCTTATTGCCAAGGGCTCATCCACCAATTGCCCTGAAAGGAGACGAGCAGCGGCAGCCTTCTTTTGCGGTGCATCGGCATCGAACAGATACACCAGAACATTGGTATCAACAAACGCTGTCACGCATCACGCTCATGCAACTCGTCCCGCCTCCAGTGCCTGTCGCCACGACGGCTGATCGACCCCGAGGACAGCTCGAGTATGCGCTTCACGGCTACGTGTCGACGCTTGCGCGAGCCGGCATACGTGGAAAGGTAATCGCGCAGAATGACATTGACCGACGTGCCTTGTTGCAGAGCACGAATACGGGCCTGCTTGAGCGTGTTGGCATCCACCGATATAGTTAAATTGATCATCACGCAATCTCGTGTTACACGACTCCAGTGTAGCACGAAAAATATTGGCATAAACCTGTGCACTCCACGGACACTACGGCTTGCGACAGCCACATTGTGTTGACAGATCGCCGATAATAGGGGGTTGTTTCGCAACCATATTAGACATGGCGCAATACGTTTACACCATGAACCGGGTCGGCAAGGTCGTGCCGCCCGGCAAACACATCCTCAAGAGCATTTCGCTCTCCTTTTTCCCCGGCGCGAAGATCGGCGTGCTCGGCCTGAACGGCGCGGGCAAATCCACGCTCCTGAAAATCATGGCGGGGATCGATACCGACATTGAGGGCGAGGCTCGCCCGCAGCCGGGTATCCGCATTGGTCACCTGCCGCAGGAGCCGCAACTCGATCCCGCCAAGGACGTGCGCGGCAACGTCGAAGAGGGCCTCGGCGAGATCGCCACCGCCCAGTCGCGGCTGGAAGAAGTCTATGCCGCCTACACCGAGCCGGACGCCGATTTCGAGGCGCTGGCGGCCGAGCAAGAGAAGCTGGAGAAAATCGTCCAGGCTTCCGACGCGCACAATCTCGAGCATCGGCTCGAAGTCGCCGCCGAAGCCCTGCGCCTGCCGCCCTGGGATGCCGATGTCGCGAAGCTTTCGGGCGGCGAGCGACGCCGTGTCGCGCTCTGCCGGCTACTGCTTTCGGCGCCCGACATGCTGCTGCTGGACGAGCCCACCAACCATCTCGACGCCGAATCGGTGGCCTGGCTGGAGCGCTATCTCCACGACTTCAAGGGCACTGTCGTCGCCGTCACCCACGATCGCTACTTTCTCGACAACGTCGCCGGCTGGATCCTCGAACTCGACCGCGGCCAGGGGATTCCCTGGGAGGGCAACTACTCCTCGTGGCTGGAGCAAAAGGAACAGCGCCTCGCGCAGGAAGAGAAAACCGAGGCCGCGCACAGGAAGGCCGTCAAGGCCGAACTCGAATGGGTGCGCCAGGGCGCGAAGGGGCGCCACGCGAAAAGCCGCGCGCGCGTCCGTCAGTACGAGGAACTTGCCTCGAAGGAATTCCAGAAGCGCAACGAAACGCAGGAAATCTACATCCCGCCGGGACCGCGCCTCGGCGATCTCGTCATCGAGGCCGAGGGGCTCGCCAAGGGCTACGGCGAACGCCTGCTGTTCGGCGACCTGTCCTTCCAGGTGCCGCCGGGCGCCATCGTCGGCGTGATCGGTCCGAATGGCGCCG
>JAKDMP010000179.1 GCA_030452225.1 Gammaproteobacteria bacterium | reverse complement strand
GCGGCGCTGTGCCGTCAAAACCCGCCAGCGTCAGCACGTACAAACGGTGCTCGGGTGCCAATCGGTCGATGCTGCCCTGCCACGCCCAGGAGCCGCTGGCAAGGCCGGGAATCAGGATCACGGGGCGGCCCTGGTCGCCGTAGCGCTGGACCCGCAATGTGCCGACGGTAAAGGTTTCGGCGGCTTGTGGCAGGGGAGTCACCATGTCGCATGCCGGGGCGGAGGTCGCCGGCGCGGCGGGCGCGGCCTCGGTCACAAGTGGAGCCAGCCACAGGGCCAGCAGATAGAGCAGTGCAAGGACTTTCATGATGCAGCCTCGAATGTCAAGTAAACTTGACATCCAGTGTAGGCGGAGAATTCCCGAATGTCAAGTGTGCTTTACATTGCGGGGTTGCGGCCCTCCCCAGGTGGTGCGAGGCACCCAGGGAGGGAACACTGTCAGCGGGCGGCCTCGGCGAGGAGGGCGGCGGTCTCTTCGGCGATGTGCCGGACGCAGGTTTCGATCCGGTCGCTCCGGGTGCGAAAGCTCAGCACGCAAACGCGCCCGAGGTAGCGCTCGCCCACCATGGCGCCGGTCAGCATCACCTTGCCGCGCTGGGTGACACGCTGCATCAGCTTGCGGGTCGCCGCGTTCTGCGCTTCGATCGTGTTCAGCCCCTTGCTTTCGAGGTGGAAGGCAAAGAGCGAGAGCTGCGGTGGCGCGTCCAGGACGATGCCGGGAATTTTTGCAATCTCCTCGGCCGCGTGGACGGCGAGTTCACGCTTTTCGCCGAGCGCGGCGCGGTAACGGGCGGCACCGTAGAATTTCAATGTGAGCCAGATGCGCAAGCCCGGGAAGTCCCGCGACAGGTCCGGGCCGTATTGCTGCGGGTCGTAGAACTCGTCCTGTTTCTCGGGAAGGTAGCCGGCGGTGGAGGAGTGCAGCGCGCGCAGCGCCTCGCCTTCGCGTACCAGGAGGGCGCCGGTGCCGAAGGGCAGGAACAGTCCCTTGTGCGGGTCGAGGGTGAGCGAGTCGGCGCGCGGCAGGCCGCCGAGCAGGGGTCTCAGTTTGGGCACCATGTGGAAAAAGCCGCCATAGGCGCCGTCCACGTGATGCCAGAGGTCTTCGCGCGCCGCGAGATCGGCGACTTCGTCCATGGGATCGACGGCGCCGGTGTTGGTGGTGCCGGCGGTGGAGAACACCATGAAGGGCTTGAGTCCGGCCCGGCGGTCGGCGGCGATGGCGCGCTCGAGCGCATCGACGCGCATGCAAAAGGATGCATCCACGTCGATCAGGCGTACCCGGTCGTGGGCAATGCCGGCAAGTTTGGCGGCCTTGACGATTGAGTGATGCGATTGCGACGATACGTACAAGGTGCCGGCGCGGATGGCGTTGCCGAGCAGCCGTTCGCGCGCGCAGGCGATGGCGTTGAACATTGCCATCGAGCCGCCGGTGGTGAAGAGCCCGCGCGCCTCGGGGGGGAACTCCATCCAGTCGCGCATCCAGTCGAGCGCGTTTGCCTCCAATTGCACGAGTGCGGGCGCGGCGTTCCAGACGCCGGTATAGCGGTTGGTGGCGTCGCTGATGAAATCGGCGAGGGCGGCCGTATAAACGCCGCCGGCCGGGATGTAGCCGAGGTAGCCGGGGCCGGCGGCATTGAAGGAGCGCGGGATCCATTCCTCGAACAGGGGGTCGAGGAGAGATTCGAGCGGCGAGCCCTCCTCGGGGGTCTTCTCGCGCATGGCGCGGCACAGGGCCTCGATGCCGGTGTAGTCGCCGACGCTCGGCATGTCCGCAAGGGCCTGCATGTAATGGGTCGCGCGGCGCACTACTTCCTCGCCCATCGCCTGCATTGCAGCCGGCGATAGCTCGAGGTTCGCCGGGTCCTTTTTTACCTCACCGCCAGCCATGAATTGCCTGTTGCGTCTCCAAAGTCGTCCATTATCCCACTGTGCCCTGGGGATAAACCGATTGTCCACTTTTCATCGAGTGAGCGCAGGCAATCGGGGTATCGTGAGCAGGTTCGCTCCTGCGGAGCAGCCGCGATTCCTGTGCGTTCGCCACCGACAACGGCTGTTCCGCAGACTGGACGGACTTGGGCCGTGTCGGCAGAGAGTGTCGAAAATCGGCGTCTACGAAGCACTTGGCGCGGCATCCCGGTGAAAATCGGCATCCGCTGCGTGGACGATCCCCGGTCGGGATCGCGATGCGTATGGGAACCGGACGCCGGCTTTTGCGGCGGCGAAGAGTGGGCAGATTCATCAGGGTTGCGCGAGCGATCCGGTGGTGATGTCGGCGATCGTGCGTGCGCCGGTAAGGGTCATCGCGACGCGCATTTCCTTTTCGATCAACTCGAGAAGGTTCGATACACCGGTTTCCCCCTGTGCGGCCAGCGCGTACGCATATGCGCGGCCCACGAGTACCGTATCGGCGCCCAGCGCCAGCATGCGCACGACATCGAGGCCGCTGCGGATGCCCGAGTCGGCGAGGACGGCGAGGTCGCCTTGTACCGCGTCGGCGATGGCCGGCAGGGCCCGCGCCGTGGACAGGACGCCGTCGAGTTGGCGCCCGCCGTGGTTGGATACCACGATGCCGTCGGCGCCGAAGCGCGCCGCCTCGCGCGCGTCCTCGGGATCGAGAATGCCCTTGATGACGAGCGGGCCGGTCCAGGCATCGCGAATCCATTCCGCCTCCTGCCACGTGATCGAGGGCTCGAAGTTGGCATTCAGCCAGCCGATGTAGTCCCCGAGGCCGGTCGGCTTGTCGAGGTAGCGGGAGACGTTGCCGAGATCGTGCGGGCGTCCCATGACGCCCACGTCCCAGGCCCAGCGCGGATGCGCCACGGCTTGCAGCGCGCGGCGCAGGGCGGTATGCGGTCCGCTCATCCCGGAGTGTGCATCGCGGTAGCGGGCCCCGGGCACCGGCAGGTCCACGGTGAAGACGAGCGTCGTCACGCCGGCGGCACGGGCACGTTCGAGCGCGCTTTTCATGAAGCCGCGGTCCTTGAGAACGTAAAGCTGGAACCACATGGGGCGCTCGACGGCCGACGCAACCTCCTCGATCGGGCAGATCGACACCGTGGACATCGTGAAGGGAATGCCGTGCCGAACTGCCGCGCGCGCCGCCTGCACCTCGCCCCGGCGGGCATACATGCCCGTCAAGCCCACCGGGGCCAACACCACCGGCATGGAAAGCCTTTCGTCGAACAATTGCGTGGAGAGATCCAGCCCCGACATGTCGTGCAATACCCGCTGGCGAAGCGCCACATCGGCCAGATCGCCGGCGTTTCGCTCCAGGGTGCGCTCGGCATACGAGCCGCCGTCGATGTAGTGGAACAGGAAGGGCGGGAGCCGGCGCCGGGCGGCCTCGCGGTAATCGCTGGAGGAGGAGATGATCATGGCCTGCAATGGTACGGCATGGACGTTCGCACCGGGGCGGGGTCTTTGTCGTGCGCTAGCCTGCATTATTCACGAGGCCGACCGGCGCTGTCTTGCAAGTCATTGAACG
>JAKDMP010000054.1 GCA_030452225.1 Gammaproteobacteria bacterium | reverse complement strand
TTGGAGCCGAAATAGGCGAGATCCACGATCCGAACGCCGGCGATAAACAGCAACGCCGGCCACAGCCCCCAGTGGCCGCGCTCGCGGGCCACGAAGAAGGCGAGGATGGTCGTCACGACCATGGTCGTGCTGACGCTGATGCCGTACACACTTGCGAGCTTGGTGGAACTCTGGAACACCAAAACCAGAAAGATCGACGCGGCCATCAGCACCCAGTTCACCATCGGCACATAAATCTGGCCCGAGGTTTCCTCTGACGTTTGCACCACCCGCGAGTGCGGGATCATGCCGAGCCTTGCGGCCTGGCGCGTCATGGAAAAGGCACCGGAAATGACCGCCTGGGAAGCAACGATGGTCGCGATCGTGGCGACCCCGATCATCGGATAGAGCAACAAGTCAGGGACGAGGTGGTAAAAGGGCTGCGCCACGGTATTCGGATCGTGCAACAACATCGCACCCTGACCAAAGTAATTCAGGAGCAGCGCCGGCAGGACGAAAAAGAACCACATGCGCCGGATGGGCCTGCGTCCGAAGTGACCGATATCGGCATAGCAAGCCTCGGCCCCGGTCGTCACGAGAAATATCCCGAACAGTGTCAGGAACGCGACCCAGTGCTCCTGCTGGAAAAAACGGATCGCGTACGCCGGATTGACCGCCACCCAGACGCCCGGCTCGTGGGCAATGCCGTAAATCCCGAGCCCGCCAAGCGCGAGAAACCACACTGTCATGATCGGACCGAGCACCGAGCCGATCTTCGCCGTCCCCAGGCGCTGCACCACGAACAATGCAACCAGAACAACGATCGTGATCGGGATCACGTAGTGGCCGAGATTCGGCGAGGCGAGTTCGAGCCCCTCCACGGCACTGAGGATCGTGATCGCCGGCGTCACCATCAGCCCCGCGTAAAGCATCGCGGCGCCCGCGAGCCCGATCAAAATGAGCGTGCGGCGCTTCGGACGTCCCATGTGCCGCCAGGGACGCAACAGTGCAATCAGCGCAAAGGTGCCCCCCTCCCCGCGATTGTCGGCCCGCATCACGAAGACCATGTATTTCAGCGACACGATGATGACGAGCGTCCAGAACACCAGTGACAGGATCCCGAGCACATTCACGCTGTTTTGTGCCAGGTCGAGCGATCCGCCGGTCATCGCCGCCTGCAAAGCATACAGCGCACTGGTGCCGAGATCGCCATAGCAGACGCCGAGCACGCCCAGGGACAATGCAAACTTCTTCCCGAATCCATTCTGTTCGCTTTGTTCGCCACCCTCCGGCTTGCCCCGCCGGTGGGGACGATCCTCGGTAGTGACCTCGGGCGGCTTGCTCATTGGCGCTCATCGTCTTGTCGAAGAAGCCCGCGCATCCTGTCCTCTCCCGTGTTCACCCGGCTAATAATCCCAGCTTTCCTTCGAGGGCTTCTCCACATGCACATCGCGTGCGATGCGGATAACCGGCCGGGCGAGCAACTGAACGCTGCCGACCAGAAACAGTGCGATGGCCGCGGTTTGCAGAGACTCGAAGAAGAAAAAGACACTCCCGACCACGAACCACAAGCCAAGCATGATATCGTTGAGTTTGCTCAGGACTTCGTAGCGCCGCCCCACGACCAGCTCCTCGGAGCCCAGCTTCATGACCAGGGACTTGCTCCGTTGACCGGACGTACGATTTTCACTCATGACCGTCCCTCCGTCCAAAAAATCAGTGTACCTGTACACGCATGTCAATATCAGCCGCGTGCGCCCTGGGTGCGGCCCAGGCCGGGTCGCCGGCGCGCTGGAAGCTGTCGGTGAAGAATAAACGCAACAGCGCCGAGCAGTATGCCCGCGCAGGTATCGAGGGTCACGTGCTGGCGTGTGGCGATGGTGGCGTAGAGAATGGCCAGGCACCACAGGACGTTCACGCCCCCCAGCATCCAGGGTGCCTGAATTTCGCGCAACTGACGCCCGATCCAGAGGCCGGAAAACACCGCAAAGGCCGCGTGCAATGAGGGAAAGGCATTGCGCGCGAGATCCACGGATTTGAGGAAATCAAAGCTCGGGTACCGAGTCCAGTCGATACCGAATTCAGGGGTTGCCGTCGGCCAGAAGAGAAAGACCAACATCCCCGCAAGGCCCAAGCCGATCGCCCCATACATGTAGCGCAACAACGAATGCAGGCCATCGCACAGTGCAGGCGGCACCGAGACATACGCCCACAGGGAGAAATACAGCACTATCGCCCAGGGATGGAACCCGATCCAGCGGTCAAGCGCCGTTTCCGGCATGACGGTCACCGGAAACAATGGAAAATACAGGAGCAGAAAATATGCGCCCAAAAACAACGTAATGAACCCTGGAATACCGAACGTCTTCAGCCAGAACCGCGTTGTTATCCTTCGGCGCGCTTCGCGCAGCCAACCCGTCCTCACGGCGTTCTCGTTCTTGATCGTGCCTCTCCGCCGGATCACCCGCGTATGTCCATCACAGTATACAAAAAGGGTCTTGCACAAGCGGGCCCCTGTCATCCGGACGTGGCACCGATTCGAAACGCAGCAGATTGCCGTTCCGGGAGGCGTGCAGGTCAGCGGTTATCGGCAGGAGCATCGAGTCCCGCGGCCGTGTCGGAAACCAGCAGGTCGACGACGGCCTCGAGGCTCTCGTCACGATCGGCGCCGGCCGCCTGCGCCGACCTGTATGCATCGAGTTGCCGGTGTGCACTGGTGCCGCGCTTCAGTATCTCCTCGAGGGAGGCGACTTCCCTGGTGCAGCCCAGCGCCTGCGCATCGTCTTCGACCAGGTGAAGGAGTTCGTCAAGCAATACCTCGAAAGGCACCACACGGCCTCGGCCCAGATCCAGCAGCCCTTCGTCAAAGCTGTAGCGCATGGCGCGCCAGCGATTCTCCTTGATCAACAACGGCGAATAAATCCGCCAGCGTTGGTTGCTGACCCGCAAACGATACAGCATGCGCAGGATGCACACCAGGAGTGCCGACAAGGCGATCGCATCGTCAAGGCGCGTACACACATCCATCACGCGGGTTTCGAGCGTGGGATAGCGCCCGCTCGGCCTCAGGTCCCACCAGATCTTGGTGGAATCTTCAATGAGCCCGGCATCGATCAGCAGGTCGATATGCCGCCGGTACTCCGCGAAACTCTGGAAACGCTCCGGGATTCCGGTTCGCGGCAGGGCATCGAAGATCGTCAAGCGGTAGCTCTTGAACCCGGTATCGTGACCGCCCCAGAACGGAGACGAGCACGACATTGCCAGCAAATGAGGTAAAAAATAGGTCAACTGGTTCATCAGGTCGATGCGCAGCTCTTCGTCGTCGATGCCTACATGCACATGCATGCCGCAGATCACCAACCGCCGCGCGGCCGCCTGCATTTCCGCCGTCAACATCTCGTAACGTTCCTTTTGCGTCTGCTTCTGGTGGAACCAGCTGCTGAACGGATGCGTGGACGCCGCAATCGGCGCGAGCCCGTGCCGCGCGGTAACTTCTATGACGCTCTTGCGTAACCGCATGAGTTCGTCGCGCACGTCCTGCAGGCTGTGACATACGCGGGTGCCGACCTCGATCTGGGAACGCTGGAGCTCGGAAGAAACCTGTTTGCCGACTTCCTCCTCGCACTCGCCCAGCAACGACTGAGGTGGCTCGGCCGCGAGTGCACGTGTCCGGCGATCGACCAGCAGATACTCTTCCTCGATTCCCAGAGTGAATTCCGGCTCGACGGGTTTCATGGTCGTTACTCCTGTTTGACGGCCCGCTTTTGCTTCTTCGTATCCTCATCAATCGCGTGCGCACGACTGCGCGCCATGACAGCGCCCTGCGAAACCGAATATACCGATGGCGGCAAAGCATCGACGCTGCCGGCAATAATCGTCGCGATCCTGTCGACACCCTGCTCGTGCTCGATCAAATCCTGTCTCACCTCGATGCAGGCATGGGGCAAGCCGACGGCAGCCGCGTGCTGATCGAGCGTGTAATTGAGCCGTCTCGTCTTGCCGGAGTACGGCTGGTTGTCCCCGACCACGAGCCCGGCGCGGCGAAGGCCGTCCATCATCGGCGCGGCGATACGATCGTCCTCGTCCCAGAGAATGCCGGCCTCCCAGGGCCTTGTCATGCCCTCGTACACCGGCGTAAAGCTGTGGATGGCCAGTACGAGCGGTGCTTTGCCCGCCGCCGTCAAACGCGCAATCCGGGCGGCAACGGCTTCGTGGTACGGCCGGTAAATCTTCTCCGCGCGCAGCAGTTTCTGCGCTTCGGACAAGCCGCGATTACCCGGAATATCCACGCCGTCGCTGTACTCCTTGAAGGCTTGCGCATCGTGAAAGTTGCGGTTGCAATCGACCACGAGCCGCGAGTAGCCGGCGAAAACCGCCGCCGCTCCAAGCGTCGACGCCAGCTTGCGCGCCAATTCCGCGGCGCCGAGATCGACGGCGCGATGGCTGCGGCGCGTTTCCGCGTCCAGCCCAAAATCGCCGAGGAAGCGCGGGAAGCGGGCGCTGGCATGATCGCAGACCAGGAGGATCGGCCTGTGCGAGGCGGCGTTCAGTAACGTGAACGGGGCAGGCTCGTCGGCGGCAAGAAGATCGGGAGAAGCGTTCGTCCCGTTATGATCGTTCTTCTGCATGAGGGAAGCTGCGCGGCCTGTTCGCCGCCAGTATAGCGCCTGCTGCCTCCGGGGCTTGACCGAGACCGGTTCGGCAAACGATGCGCCGTCTTTTCGCGTCCCGCACCGGCCGCCGGTCACGGCCTTGGTGGAGCGCTCCGGCATCACCAGCCAAACGACGATGCAAACGACGATCGGCATCGTCCATGCGGCAAAAAAAGAAACGAGAACAACGATAACGCGGAAAACAGGAGAAGCCCGTTGCCGGGCCGCGCGCGATCGGGCTCTCCTGGGAAGGATGATCGTGGCCCCCCGTTCGCGAAGCTCGTCTCGCGTGACGAACCCGCGATAAAATACGGTGTTTTTCGCTATTCAGGCCGAGGTTTTCATGTCCGACACGCCCAGCATCCTCTACACGCTCACCGACGAGGCGCCCTTTCTGGCCACCCATTCGCTGCTGCCGATCATCGATGCCTTCACCGATGCCTGCGGCGTCAAACTGGAAACTCGCGATATTTCCCTTGCAGGGCGCATTCTGTCGCAGTTTCCGGACTGCCTGGGCGACAACCAGAGAGTGCCGGACGACTTGGCCGAGCTGGGCAAGCTGGCGCTCGAGGACGGTTCCAATATCATCAAGCTGCCGAACATCAGCGCTTCGCTGCCCCAGATGAAGGCCGCCATCCGGGAGCTGCAGGGCAAGGGCTTTGCCTTGCCGGACTATCCGGACGAGCCGTCGAACGACGAAGAGCGGAGGGTCAAGGCGCGCTACGACAAGGTCAAGGGCAGCGCGGTGAACCCGGTAATCCGCCAAGGCAATTCCGACCGTCGCGCTCCGCCCGCGGTGAAAAACTACGCGCGCAAGCATCCGCATCGCATGGGCGAATGGAGCGTGGATTCGAAGACGCATGTCGCGCACATGGACGGCGGCGATTTCTACGGCAGCGAAAAGTCGGCCACGCTGGCGAAGGCCGGCAGTCTGAAGATCGTGCTGGAAGAGCGCGGCGGCAAGAGCCGGGTACTGAAGGAATCCGTCCAGGTCACCGCGGGCGAGATCGTCGATGCCACGGTCATGAGCCGCAAGGCGCTGGCCGGATTCATCGCCGCGCAGATTGCCGACGCGATGAAAAGGGACGTCCTCTTCTCGGTGCACTTCAAGGCCACCATGATGAAGGTCTCCGACCCGATCATGTTCGGCGTGGTGGTGAGCGAGTTCTACAAGGGTGTGCTGGACAAGCACGGCGAGGCGCTCAAGCAGGCTGGTTTCAATCCCAACAACGGCATGGGCGACCTCTACGCCTGCCTGGAGAAGTTGCCGGGCGACCGGCAGCAGGCGATCAAGGCCGACATCGCCGCGCAATACGAGGCGCGGCCCCGCCTGGCGATGGTCAACTCGGACCAGGGCATTACCAACCTGCACGTGCCCTCGGATATCATCATCGACGCCTCCATGCCGCCGATGATCCGCGATTCGGGCAGGATGTGGAACGCCGACGGCGAACTCGAGGACTGCAAGGCGATCATCCCCGACCGCTGTTATGCCGGCATCTACGGAGTGATGGTCGAGGACTGCAAGGCCCACGGCGCCTTCGACCCGACCACCATGGGAAGCGTGCCCAACGTGGGACTCATGGCCGACAAGGCCGAGGAATACGGCTCGCACGACAAGACCTTCCAGATGCCGGCCGACGGCATGGTGCGCGTCAGTGACAACGGCGGCAAGGTGATCTTCGAGCACGAGGTTGCCGCGGGAGACATCTGGCGCATGTGTCAGACCCGGGACGCACCGGTGGCCGACTGGGTGAAGCTTGCCGTCGAGCGCGCCCGCCTCTCGGAGACGCCGGCCGTCTTCTGGCTCGACAAGGCGCGCGCCCACGACGCCGAGATCATCGAAAAGGTCGAGCGCTGCCTGCAGGATCACGACACCGAGGGCCTCGACCTTCGCATCCTCGCGCCGGAGGACGCCATGCGCCATTCGCTCGCGCGTGTTCGCAAGGGCGAAGACACCATCGCAGTCACCGGCAACGTGCTGCGCGATTACCTCACCGACCTCTTCCCGATCCTGGAGCTGGGCACGAGCGCCAAGATGCTCTCCATCGTGCCGCAGATCGCCGGCGGCGGCCTGTTCGAGACCGGCGCCGGCGGCAGCGCGCCCAAGCACGTGCAACAGTTCCTCAAGGAGAATCATCTGCGTTGGGATTCGCTCGGCGAATTCCTGGCCCTGGGCGCCTCGTTGGAACACCTGGCGCACAAGTTCGACAACGCCCGCGCCAAGGTCCTGTCCGCAGCGCTCGACCAGGCCATCGGCCGGTTCCTCGAGAACAACAAATCGCCTTCACGCAAGGTGAAAGAACGCGACAACCGCGGGAGCCACTTCTACCTGGCGATGTACTGGGCGCGTGCCCTCGGCGAACAGGACGAGGACGCGGAACTGAAAACGATGTTCGCCAAGCTCGCCGACAGGCTGGAGGCCGGGGAAGAGAGCATCGACGCTGAACTGCTGGGCGCGCAGGGGAAAGCGGTGGACCTGGGCGGCTACTATCGTCCCGATCCCGACAAAGTCAACGCGGCCATGCGCCCAAGCACCACGTTCAACGAGGCCCTGCAGACGCTGCGCGCATCCATGTAACCCGGGGATCGCGAGCAAGCTCGCTGCCACAGGATTCAAATCGGTCGCGACGGGGGCCGTCGCTCCTGCGGAACCTTGCATAAAGGATTGCCGAACATTCAGGCGATGCGCTCGCCGTGGTTCGGGTCGAGCGCCGCGCGATCGCTCGGTGCCGAGGGGCCCTGCACGGCCAATTTCCCGGCGCGCCCCGGGACCGTGCCGCGCTCGATCTCGGCGACGGCAAGCGTTGAACGATTGAGCATCGCGGCCATCTCGCCGAGCGAGACAAATTCGGCGCCCGCGGCCTGCCAGCCGTCGAGCGCCTGCTCGAACTGCCTGAGCAACGGCCCGCCCTCGAGTTCGGCATGCAGGGTGAATACCTGCAGCGGCAGCGGGTTGCGATCGACCTCTTCCACCAGGCTCCGGCCGACGTTGTCCGCGGTCACGCCGCCCCGGCCAATGAGTTCGTCCATGGTCGGCAAGGTGGTGGGCAACTGCACGCACTGCCAAGTGCGACCGTTGACATGCGGCAGAAACGGCGCCTTGCCGCGAGTGTCGCTCGCCCACTGCAATCCGGCCTGCTCTTCCAGCATCGGCACCGTCGCGTTCATTTGCCAGCCCGCAGCGCCGCAGCAGGTGGGCGCGTCGCCGAACACGTCCCGGTAGGCCTCGACCCCCCGGTTCCATTCGCGTCTCGTCCACTTCTCGCCCTTGCGGGCGACGGCATCCTGCCAACGCACGTGATCCCAGGCATGCAGGCCCGTTTCGAAGCCCACCTTGCGAACCGTGCGCATCACGATGCCCGCCTTGCGGCCGATATGCGGCCCCGGCTGCAAGGTGCCGTAGGTCAGCGTTTCCCAGCCGTAGGTGGAAGGCACGGAAGTGCGCAGCACCTTAGCCAGGAAGCCGGGCCTGAACAGCCGACGCAGGGCGCGGCCGGTATGATCCGGGCCGACGGAGAAGAGGAAGCTGGCGTTGATGCCACGGCGCTCGAACAACTTCGCCAGGGCGAGCGTTCCTTCGCGGGTTCCCTTCAGCGTATCGACATCGACCTTGAGCCCGATCTTCATGCAACTATCCCGTTACGACCGTGCGAAAGGAAAGATATTCCGGGAATCGCGAGCAAACTCGCTCCCACAACCTTGCAATCGCTTCGCCGCAGGAGAAGAGAAACAAACCTTGGTCTTCACCGCCGAACGCAAAAGAAGTGTGGAATTCGCGAGCAGTCTCGCTCCCGCGAACCGGCTACTCATCGACGAGAGCGCGGGCGGAAGCGACGTCGCCGCGGTAGGCCTCGAAAATCTTTTCCAGCGCTTCGCGCATGCCGATTCCGGGTTTCCAGCCAAGTTCCTTCTGTGTATGGCTCACGTCCGGCACGCGGTGATCCACGTCCTGGTAGCCGGAGCCGTAGTAATCAGAAGCACTCACCTCTATCAGACTGACCTTCTTCGCGCCCGACTGGTACTCGGGGATGCCCCCGGCGATGTCGAGCATCATGTCCGCCAACTCGCGCACCGAATACTGGTTGTCGGGATTGCCGATATTGTAGATGCGGCCACTGGCCACCCCGTCGCGGTTCTCGATCATGCGCATCAGCGCATCGATGCCGTCGCTCACGTAGGTGTAGGAACGCTTGCGCCGGCCGCCATCCACCAGGCTGATGTTCTCGCCGCGCACGATCTGCCCGAGAAATTGCGTCACCACACGGGAACTGCCCTCCTTGGGCGTGTTGATGCTGTCGAGGCCCGGGCCGATCCAGTTGAACGGACGAAACAGCGTGAAATCGAGTCCGTCGCGCTCGCCGTGACCCCAGATCACGCGATCCAGCAACTGCTTGGAGCAACTGTAAATCCAGCGCTGCTTGGGAATCGGCCCGAGCACCAGCGAGGATTCGTAGGGATCGAAGGCCTTGTCGGCGCACATGCCGTACACCTCGGAGGTCGAGGGAAACAGCACGCGCTTCTTGTATTCGACGCACTGGCGGATGATCGGCAGGTTCGCCTCGAAATCCAGGGCGAAGACGCGCAGCGGATCCTGCACGTAGGTCTTGGGCGTGGCGATGGCGACCAGCGGCAGGGCGACGTCACACTTCTTGACGTGATACTCCACCCATTCCCGGTTGATGGTGATATCGCCCTCGAAGAAGTGGAAGTTGGGATGATCGAGCCACTCGGCGACCCGGTCCGTCAGCATGTCCATGCCGAAGACCTGCCAGTCGGTCGTTTCGAGAATGCGCTGCGTCAGGTGATGGCCGATAAAGCCATTGACGCCAAGAATAAGAACCTTCTTCAAGAATTTGCTCCCGGGAATAGCGACTCGCCACGCGCCAATTCGGGAAACGAATCGGCGCTGAGGGGGGTTTCGTCAAGCGCACATTTTAACAACTCGAAACGCCGGCCATCGCTGCAATCGCAGTACAACCGACCCGCTTCGGCATGGATGCGGGGCCGGTTGCCGCGGCCGGCTTCACCGCGAAAATGGCTGCGGAGCAGATCGAGCCGTTTGCCCTGCCAAGTCGTGAACGCGCCCGGGTACGGCGGCGCCACGGCGCGAATCAGGTTGTGGATGGACCAAGCGCTCCCGGACCAGTCGATGCGCCCATCCTCGGGCCGGCGCCGCCCGCAATAGTTGCCGGCGGCAAGATCGAGGGGCGTACGCGGCGCCGTACCGGCAATCAGCTCCGGCATGCAGCGCCACAGCAACCGTTCGCCGGCCACTGCGACCTTCGCCATGACCTCCCCGGCCGTGTCATTGGGGAGAATCGGCACTGATTCCCGGCCGACGAGATCGCCGGCATCGGCGCGTGCGACCATGTAATGCAGGCTCGCCCCGGTTTCACTCTCCCCCGCCAGCACCGCCCAGTTCACCGGCGCGCGGCCGCGATAACGTGGAAGCAGCGAGCCGTGCAGGTTGAGCGCGCCCCGCTTCGCAGTTGCCAAAACGGCGGAAGGGATCATGTGGCGATAGTAAAAGGAAAAGATGAAGTCCGGGGAAAGCACTTTCAACCGATCGGTGAGGCGCGGGAGTTCGTCCGGCCCGGGCAGGATCGTTTCGATGCCGTAGCGGCGCGCGCCATCGGCCACGCTCGAAAACCAGTTGTTTTCGGCCGGATCGTCGGCATGCGTCACGACCAGTTCGACCTTCACCCCACGCGCGAGCAGGGTCTCGATGCCGCGCACGCCGACATCGTGGTAGGCGAACACGACCGCCGTGGCGTCAGTATTGTTCATGCGACGTCGTCGTTGCCGCCCGCCTTGCCGTCTTCGAGGACCGCGCGCACCACGAAGTGCGGGCGATCCTGCACTTCCTGGTAAATCCTGCCGATGTATTCGCCCATGATGCCGATGCCGAAAAGCAGCACGCCGATGAAGAAGAATGCAATGGCGAACAGGGTGAACACGCCGCCGACATCGGGGCCGCTCACAAAACGGTTGACGATCAGCCAGACGAAAAAGCCGAAGGAGACGAATGCAATGGTCGCGCCGATCAGCGAGAAAACCTGCAGCGGAATGACGGAAAAACCGGTGACCAGATCGAAGTTGAGGCGTATCAGCCTGTAGAAGGAATACTTGGACTCCCCCGCCGCCCTCTCGTTGTGTTCGACTGTGATCTCCGTCGGATGCGCCGCATACAGATACGCCAGCGCGGGAATAAACGTATTGATCTCGCTGGTGGCGTTGACCGCGTCGATCACCCGGCGATCATAGGCGCGGAACATGCAGCCCTGGTCGGTCATCCGTACATGGGTGATCCTTTCGCGCATGCGATTCATGAGCCGCGAGGCCCAACGGCGCCACAGGCTGTCGCGGCGTTTGCGTCGGATGGTGCCGACATAGTCGTAGCCTTCATCCATCTTCTCGAGCAGATGGGCGATCTCTTCCGGCGGATTCTGCAGGTCGGCATCCAGCGTGATGATCTTTTCGCCGCGCGTGCGGGCAAATCCGGCCCGGATGGCCGCGTGCTGCCCGAAATTGGATTGCAGGAAAACCACCCGCGTGACATCCGGACGCGACTGGTATCGCTCGCGCAGCAACCCCGGGCTGGCATCGCGGCTGCCGTCGTCCACGAAAAGAATCTCGTAGCTGCGACCGATCGCGTCCAGTGCGGAATACAGGCGCGAGAAAAGTTCGGGCAGACCCGCCTCTTCATTGTAGATCGGAATGACGACCGAGACTTCGGGCATTTCAGGCATGGAGTACCTCGCGCAGTGCCGCCGCGACACGTTCGACATCCGTATCCCGCATTTCCGGGAACAGGGGCAAGGTCACCGTTTCGTTGCCGATGCGGGTCGCGTTGGGAAAGTCCCCGTCGAGCAGGTTGAACTCCCTGCACACCGTCAGCAAATGCAACGGCGGATAATGCACGCCGACGCCGATGCCGCGCTCGTGCATGGCCTCGCGGAAGGTTTTGCGATCGGTGCCGAAGTGCTCGAAATCGATGCACACGGCAAACATGTGCCAGGCATGGCCCTCGTCGCCGCGGGCCGGAAGGACGATATGCTCCGGATCCCCAAACGCCTCGAAATAGCCCCAAGCAAGCTGCCGGCGGCGGCTATTGCGTTCGTCGAGCGACGCCAGTTGGTCGCGCCCGATGCGGGCGGCGACATCGGTGAGGTTGAACTTGTTGGCGGGCAGGACGATGTCATAGCTCCCGCCCGCGAGTTTTTCCTGGCCGTGGAAACGGCGCAGGCGCAAGGCTTCCAGCAAGGCTTCGTCCGCCGTCGCCACCGCACCGCCCTCGATGGTGGTGAGGTTTTTGTTGGCGTGAAAACTGAAGCAGGCCACGTCGCCGAAGCTCCCGATCAACCTGCCGCGGTAGCGGCTGCCGATGGCATGCGCCGCATCCTCGATCACGCGAAGACCGCGCGCCTTGCACAGTTCGTGGAGCGGATCGAGCGCGACCGGCAGGCCGGCGAAATGAACCGGCATCACGGCGCGGGTGCGCCGGGTAATGGCCCGTTCCACCGTGGCGGCATCGAGGTTGCGGCTGCGAAGATCGACATCCACGGGTACCGGGGTCGCGCCGACGCGCAGCACCACGTTCACCCCGGCGGCAAAGGTCATGTCCGGGACGATGACCTCATCGCCCGGGCCGATCTCGAGCGCTCGCAGGGCTTCCTCTATCAGGCCGGTCGCGTGAGAGTAGCTGAGCAGCGGGCGGCCGCCGAGATACGCCGACAACTCGGACTCGAAGGCTTCGACCTGGGGACCGCTGGTAATCCAGCCGGAAGACAGCACTTCATCCACCGCGCGGCGGGTTTCGGCGCCAATCAGTGGGCGCGCAAACGGCAGGAACTCCGCACTCATTTCCACGTGATCAGAACCACGCCGACAATGATGACCACGACTCCCGCCCAGCGAATCGGAGTCATCGTTTCACCCAAAAAGAAATACGCCGCCAGCGCGGTGACGATGTAACCGATCGAGAGCATCGGGTAGGCAATGCTGACCTGCACGCGCGACAAGGCGAGCAACCAGACCACGACGCTCACCACGTAGCAGGACAGGCCGCCGAGCACATAGGGGTTGATCGCGAGCTGCAGGCCCGAGCGCAGCATGGTGTTCAGATTCAATGCGATCACGCCGACGCTGTTCACCCCGGCCTTGAGCAGGAACTGTGCCGCCGCGTTGAGCAACACGCCGATGAGCACGAGGATAAACGCCGTCCAGGTCATGGACGCCCCTCGTGCACCAGAGCCACCCACTCGGCATTGCCGGCCACGATCCGGTACCCGATATCCAGGGCCTGAACTTGGGCAAAGCGCTCCCGCGGGACGAAAGCCAGCGCCCGAGGTTCCTGCTTCCAACGCGCCGCGAAAGCCGCCAGGGTCGGCAGGTAACGGTTCTCGAGCGGCCCGCGGGCATGGGCAATGCCGAAATCGAACTCGCCCTGGTATCTCACTATGATCACCGTGCGCCGCAGGTAATAAGGCAGTATCTGCTCATAGCCGGCTACCGAATACACCGGCACTCCGGGCTGATTATAGCGGGCTACTTCGCCTGACAGCGCACGCATCGAATATGCCGGCCCCAGAGCAACACCGCCGATCATGATCAGGCGAATCGCGACAAGCCAGGCCGCAGCGATGAGCATGATGGCCGGAAACGCATGTTTGCGCAGAGCCATCGCCATCACCGTGGCGGCAAATCCCACACTACCCGCGGCAATAACCCAGGTGAGGAAAGCATCAAGCGGACCGGGTTTGACGTCTTGCCCCAGCCCCCATTGCGGCGCCATGACCGCCAGTACAATCACGATTGCGCTGACCAGCAACGATACGATGCCTCCCGTCCACGGCAAGACCTCGACGCGCGACAATTCACGGCCGATCAGAATGGCCAATGCCGGAATGATCGGCAATATATAGCTCGGCAATTTGGAATCCGAGATCGAGAAAAACAGAAAAATGAGTACCACCCAAAGCCACAGCAGCACAGCCGGGTTGAAGGACTCGCGACGCAACAGGTTCCGGATCGGTGCGCACAAGGCGCGTCCGGTCGCGGCCAGCCAGGGCAAGACGGCAAGGAGCAGCAACGGGAAGAAATACCACCACGGGCCGGGGCGGTCCTGGGCGGGCGTCAAAAAGCGCAAGAACTGCTGCACCATGAAAAATTCCCACAGGAAATCCGCGTTCTTGAGCGACAC
>JAKDMP010000178.1 GCA_030452225.1 Gammaproteobacteria bacterium | reverse complement strand
TGAGGCTGGATATCCGCCGCATCGGCGCGATCAAGAAAGGCGATGAGGTGATCGGTAACCAGACCCGCGTCAAGGTGGTCAAGAACAAACTCGCGCCGCCGTTCAAGAAGGCCGAATTCGACATTCTCTACGGTGAGGGCAGCTCCTACGAGGGCGAGCTGATCGACATCGGTGTCGAGCATGGCTTGGTGGACAAATCCGGCGCCTGGTACAGCTACGAGGGCGAGCGCATCGGCCAGGGCAAGGACAACGCGCGTCTGTTTCTCAAGGAGCATCCCGAGTTGACCGAAAAGCTCGATCAGGCCCTGCGCGAAAAGCTGTTGCCCGAAAAACCAAAGACCAAGAGCGAGGCAACCGAAGAAGCAGATTGAGCTTGGGTATCTTGTGTAGGAGCGGCCGTTGGCCGCGACCCGCAGCGCATGATTTGGCTTTGACAGGTCGCGCGCATGGCGCGCTCTTGCAAGGCAAGTTGTAACGATGGCCAAAGAGAGTGATTCGTCGGATGCTGAAGCCGTTGCCATGCGCTTGCTGGCACGACGCGAGCACAGCCGCGCCGAGCTCGCCACCAAGCTGAGTCAGCGTGGCTTTGACGAAACCGACATTGAACCGACGCTTGATCGGCTCGAACAGCTGGGCGCGCTCTCGGAATCCCGCTTTGTAGAGCAGTTGGTTCACGCGCGCCTGCGCCAAGGTTACGGCCCGCTCAGGATTCGGCGCGATCTCGCTGCCAGGGGCGTGGCGCCCGAACGTGCCGCTGCGGATCTCGACCTGGGTGATGATGCCTGGACGCAGCGTGCCGGGGAAGCCAGAGTGCGACACTTCGGCGCGGACTTGCCCGCAGAGTACACGGAGCGAGCTCGTCAGGCACGCTTTCTCGAACGGCGCGGCTACGCCGCCGCTCACATCGCCCGAATCCTGGGCGCTGACTGAGAGGCGGTACAATTTCCACTTTGCAGACCGAAGCGCAACGCCGACCCGACGCGTTGACAAATTCATGAAAACCAAAGAGATTCGACAAACATTCCTGGATTACTTCGCGCAGCGCGGGCATCGCGTTGTGCCGTCCGCTCCGTTGGTGCCGCAAAACGATCCGACGCTGCTGTTCACCAACGCCGGCATGGTGCCGTTCAAGGAGGCATTCCTCGGTACCGGCAAACCGCCGGCGGCGCGCGTGGTGGACGTGCAGCGCTGCCTGCGCGCGGGGGGTAAGCACAACGACCTGGAAAACGTCGGCTATACCGCGCGCCACCACACCTTTTTCGAGATGCTTGGCAACTGGTCGTTCGGCGATTACTTCAAGCGCGAGGCCATCGAATGGTCCTGGGAGTTGCTCACCAAAGTTTACGGGCTAGCTCCGGAAAAACTTTGGGTCACGGTGTACCAGAGCGATGATGAGGCCTATGGCATTTGGCGAGATGGGGTGGGCGTACCCTCAGAGCGCATCGTGCGCATCGGCGACAACAAGGGTGCGGCCTACGCTTCGGACAATTTCTGGCAGATGGCCGATACCGGCCCCTGTGGGCCCTGCACGGAAGTTTTCTACGATCACGGCTCCGATGTGGCCGGTGGCCCGCCCGGTTCTCCAGAGGAGGACGGCGATCGCTACGTTGAAATCTGGAATCTGGTGTTCATGCAGTTCGATCGCGCCGCCGATGGTACGCTCACGCCGTTGCCCCAACCCTGCGTGGATACCGGCATGGGTCTGGAGCGCATCGCCGCCGTGCTCCAGGGCGTACATTCCAACTACGACATCGACCTGTTCCAACGGCTCATCCGCGCGGCGGCGAAAGCAACCGACACCCAGGATTTGCAGGCGAACTCGCTCAAGGTCATCGCCGATCATATTCGCGCTACCGCTTTCCTGATCGTTGATGGCGTCGTGCCGTCCAACGAAGGGCGCGGTTATGTGCTGCGCCGCATCATGCGTCGCGCCATCCGTCACGGTTATCAGCTAGGCAGAACGAAGCCTTTTTTCTATCAGCTGATCGCGCCGTTGGTCAAGGAGATGGGCGAGGCTTACCCCGAACTGCGCCATCAGCAAAAGCGCATCGAGGAGCTCGTTTTTCTCGAAGAGGAGCGCTTCGCCCAAACGCTGGATACCGGCATGAGCTTGCTTGATGCCGCCATAAGTGAAGTAAACGACAAGCAGATTGATGGCGCAATGACCTTCAAACTGTACGACACCTACGGCTTTCCGGTTGACTTGACGGCCGACATTGCGCGCGAGCGTGGCTTGACGGTGGACATGGCCGGTTTCGAGCGCGAGATGGCCGCGCAGCGCCAGCGGGCACGCGCGGCCAGTCGCTTCGGCGCCGATTACAGCAAGCGGGTCGAGGTGAAAGGCCGCAGCGAGTTTTCCGGTTACGACCACTTGAGCGGGCCGTCACGAGTCAGCGCGCTGTTTCACGATGCCGAGCAAGTCGAGCAACTTCAGGCCGGCGAGCAGGGCATGGTGGTGCTCGAACGCACGCCCTTTTATGCCGAGTCCGGTGGACAGGTGGGCGATGCCGGCGAACTGATCGCCGATGGCATTCGTTTTATCGTTGCCGATACACAAAAGCGCGGCGAGGCGCATGTGCATAGGGGTCGCCTGGACGTCGGCACGCTTGCCGTGGGCGATGAGATTCGCGCCGAGGTGGACAGCGAACGGCGCGCTGCAACGGTGCGCAATCACTCCGCAACGCATCTTTTGCATGCCGCCTTGCGTGAGTTGCTTGGCGAGCATGTGACCCAGAAAGGCTCGCTGGTGGCACCCGATCGGTTGCGCTTTGATTTCGCGCATTCGCAACCCGTGGCGCCGGACGAGTTGTGCGCGATTGAGGATCGAGTCAATGCAGAGATTCGCGCCAATCGCGCCGCCGACGTGCGCGAAATGTCCTACGACGAAGCCATTGCCGCAGGCGCGATGGCGCTGTTTGGCGAAAAATACGGCGACACCGTGCGCGTCATGCGCTTCGGCGATTTCTCCACCGAGCTGTGCGGTGGCACACATGTGGCTCGTACCGGCGATATTGGTTTTTTCAAGATTACTGCCGAGACAGGCATTGCCGCAGGCGTGCGTCGCATCGAGGCGGTGACTGGCGTCGGCGCGCTGGACTTCATTCGCAAGGAGGAAGCCAGGCTCGTGGAGATTGCAACGCTCGTCAAGGCCGGGCGCGAGGACAGCGTCAAACGTGTACGTCAACTTGCAGAACGCGCGCGCAGTCAGGAAAAAGAACTGGCGCAGCTTCGCAATCAACTTGCCGGTGGCGCGGGCGCAGACCTCGTCGATTGCGCCGTGGACATCGACGGCTGCAAGGTTGTCGCCGCGCGACTCGATGGCGCGGACGCCAAGGCCTTGCGCGCCGCCGTGGATCGACTCAAGGACAAGCTTGGCACTGCCGCGATTGTCTTGGCTGCCGTGGAAGGCGACAAGGTACGCCTTGCCGCAGGCGTGACAAAAGACCTGAGCAAGCGCCTGCCCGCCGGCGAATTGGTCAATGAAGTTGCCGTCAAGGTTGGTGGTCGCGGCGGCGGTCGCCCCGCTTTCGCCCAAGCCGGCGGCACCGA
>JAKDMP010000177.1 GCA_030452225.1 Gammaproteobacteria bacterium | reverse complement strand
ACCGTCTCCTCGGCCGGCGGCCGTCGCGGTGCGCAGATGGGCACCTTCGATGTCGGCCATCCCGATGTCATCGAATTCGTGCGCGCCAAGCGCGAAGACGGTCGCTTGCGCCAATTCAATTTGTCGCTGCTGATTACCGAAGCCTTCATGGAGGCGGTGGTCGCTGATGCCGACTGGCCGCTCGCCTTCCCGCTCGATCGGCGCGAGGCCGAAGCCGAGGAGATTGACCCTGCCGATGCCGAGAAGGTGCTGTGGCGCGAATGGTCGGCGCATGACAAAAGCTACATCATCAACGAGGACGGTCTTGTGGCCTGCCGCATTTACCGGCACATCAAGGCGCGCCGGTTGTGGGATTTGATCATGACCTCGACCTACGACTACGCCGAGCCGGGCTTCGTGCTCATTGATCGCGTCAACGAAATGAACAACAACTGGTTCTGCGAAAACATCCGCGCCACCAACCCGTGCGTCACCGCCGACACCCGCCTCGCCACCCAGTACGGTCTCGTTCCGATCGGTGAACTCTACAAGCGAGGTCTGCCGCTGGAGGTGACGGCGGACCGGCGCATTCTTCGTACCGGTCAACGCGGCACCGAGGTGCGCCCGGCGAAACCCGCTTTCATGACCGCGCGCGCGGCCGACGTGTACCGGGTACGCACGGCCGCCGGCTACGAGATCAAGGCCACCGCCTGGCACGAATTTTTCACCCCGCGCGGCAAGCTGAAGCTCAGCGAACTCAAGACGGGCGATGAACTTCTGGTGCAATCCGGCAAGGGTCAGTTCGGCAAGGAAGGCAGCGGGGAACTCGGCACCCTGCTTGGCTTCATAACGGGAGACGGACACTTCACCAACCGGGGTAAAGACCAGGAAGCGGTCATCGTCAATTTCTGGAACGAGGAGCGCTCATTGGCGGAAGGGATCTCGGCCTATATCAATACGCTCATCGCCGGCGTGTCTGAACGTACTCGAAGCTATGAAGTGGCTCCCGTGGCAGTACCCGATCGCAATCACGTGTTCATCCGCTCGGTACTGCTGGCACGCGTGCTCGAACACTACGGGTTCACCCGCCAAAGCAAGCTTTCGGTGCCGGAAGTCGTCTGGCGCGGTACGGAAGATTGCGTAAAGGGTTATCTGCGCGCGCTGTTCCAGGCTGATGGCACGGTAAACCTTTCAGGCAAGGGTGCGAGTTGCTCTATACGTTTGGCATCTAGCTATCCCGACTTTCTCCACGAGATACAGATGTTGTTGGCAAACTTCGGCATCTTCTCCCGTATTTACAAGCGCCGCAAGGCGGGCAAGCGTCGTCTTCCAGACGGGCACGGCGGCAAGCGCGAATACCGTTGCAAGGCGGACTACGAACTGATCATTGATGGCGAGTCGCGCGGTGTATTCATGCGCGAGATCAGCTTCCTGCTCGACTACAAGAACGAGAAGTTCCGCGAGTGGGCGAAAGATAAAGCGCTACGTCTAAAACAGCGCTTCACGACAAAGGTTACCGAGATTGCATACGCCGGACGCGAGGCGGTATTCGATACCACGCAACCTGATCGCAACACGGTCATTTTTAACGGCTTGGTGACAGCGCAATGCGGAGAGCAGCCGCTCCCGGAATACGGCTCGTGTCTGCTCGGTTCGGTGAATTTGACGCGCTTCGTCAAGGAGCCGTTCACCGACAAGGCGCGCTTCGATTGGGAGAAGTACCGCGAGGTCGTGGGCGTGTTCACGCGCATGCTTGACAACGTGGTCGAGATCAACGGCCTGCCGCTGCCCGGCCAGCGCGACGAAATCATGCGCAAGCGCCGCCACGGCATGGGCTTCCTGGGTCTCGGCTCCACCTTGACCATGCTCAGGAAGAAATACGGCAGCCCCGAATCGCTCGAGTTCACCGAGCAGGTGGCGCGCGAAATGGCGCTGGCCGGCTGGCGCGAGGCGCTGGAGCTTGCGGGCGAAAAGGGCCCCGCGCCGATCATGGAGGAAGACTTCGAGATCACCCCGGAACTGCTTCGCAAGCGCCCCGGGCTGGCCGACGACGGCTGCAAGCCCGGCGACCGGGTCAAGGGCAAATTCCTGTGGGCGCGGCACAGCCGCTACATGCAACAGCTCGCCGAAGTGGATGCCGGGCTGGTGGAGGCGCTCGCCGAACGCGGCGCTCGTTTTACCCATCACAGTTCGATTGCGCCCACCGGCACGATTTCCCTCTCGCTCGCCAACAATGCCTCGAACGGCATCGAGCCGTCTTTTGCCCATCACTATTTTCGCAACGTCATCCGCGAAGGGCGCAAGAGCAAGGAAAAGGTGGACGTGTTCTCCTTCGAGCTGCTGGCCTATCGGCACATGGTGGACGAGGAGGCGATGACCGACTCCGACGCTCCCGCGCACCGCTTGCCGGAATACTTCATTACCGCCGAGGACATTTCGCCGACCGAACACGTGGAGATTCAGGCGGCGGCGCAGAAGTGGGTGGACTCCTCCATTTCCAAGACCGCGAACGTGCCCACCGATTACCCTTTTGAGGACTTCAAGGACATCTACCTGTACGCCTGGAAGCAGGGGCTCAAGGGCTGCACCACGTTCCGCTTCAACCCCGAGGCCTTCCAGGGCGTGCTGGTCAAGGAGCGCGACCTCAAGAACACGACCTACCGCTTCACGCTCGAGGACGGCACGGTGGTGGAAGCGAAGGGCGACGAGGAGATCGAATACGACGGCGAAACCCACACCGCCGCCAATTTATACGATGCGATCAAGGAGGGCTACTATGGAAAATGGTAATCACGAAGCTTGTGTTTTTCCTGGTGGCCTCTGTGAGAACGAGCTTGCTCGCGATCAGACAAACCGCGTGCCCCACGATCGATTTTTAGAGGACTGAACCATGACGATCAAGATCGACAAACCCATTGCGGAATACGAAGTGGTAAAGCCGGAGGCGGATACAAAACCGCAGGCCAAGCCCAAACAGGCCAGGAGCGCGTCACAGCCCAAGGCCGACGTCATCCGCATGCACGAGAAGCTCGAGCGGCCCGACCGGCTCGTCGGCTCCACCTACAAGGTGAAAACGCCCGTGTCCGACCATGCCATGTACATCACCATCAACGACATCCTCCTGAACGAGGGCACCGAGTACGAGGCACGCCGGCCGTTCGAGATCTTCATCAACTCCAAGAACCTGGATCATTACCAGTGGGTCGTGGGGCTCACGCGCGTCATCAGCGCGGTGTTCAGAAAGGGCGGCGATGTCGCCTTCCTGGTGGACGAACTCAAGGCGGTATTCGATCCGCGTGGCGGCTACTGGAAGCCCGGCGGAAAATTCATGCCCAGCCTGATCGCCGAGATCGGGGAGGTGATCGAGCGCCACCTGGTTGAAATCGGCATTCTCGCCAAGTTGGAACCCGACGAGCGCCAGAAGCAGTACCTCGCGAGCAAGCGCGAAGAATACGAGGAGAGCAAAAAGCAGCGCGATGCCTTCGCCGAGGACCAGTTCCCCGAAGGCGCCCAACTCTGCATGAAGTGCAACACCGCCGCCGTCGTCATGATGGACGGCTGCCTCACCTG
>JAKDMP010000176.1 GCA_030452225.1 Gammaproteobacteria bacterium | reverse complement strand
GAGGATTACCTCGGCGAGAGCGTGTCCGAAGCCGTGATCACGGTGCCGGCCTACTTCAACGATTCCCAGCGCCAGGCCACCAAGGATGCCGGCAAGATCGCCGGCCTCGAAGTCAAGCGCATCATCAACGAGCCGACCGCGGCGGCGCTCGCCTACGGGCTCGACAAGCAGCGCGGCGACCAGAAGATCGCGGTCTACGACCTGGGCGGCGGCACCTTCGATATCTCCATCATCGAGATCGCCGAGGTGGACGGCGAGCACCAGTTCGAGGTGCTTGCGACCAACGGCGACACCTTCCTCGGCGGCGAGGACTTCGACAAGCGCGTGATCGACTATCTCGCCAAGGAGTTCGAGAAGGAGCAGGGCATGGACGTGAGGAAGGATCCGCTCGCCATGCAGCGCCTCAAGGAAGCGGCGGAGAAGGCCAAGATCGAGTTGTCCTCCGCGCAGCAGACCGAGGTCAACCTGCCCTATATCACCGCGGATGCAAGCGGACCGAAGCATTTGAACGTCAAGCTCACCCGCGCCAAGCTCGAAGCGCTGGTCGAGGACCTGATCGAGCGCACCATTGCGCCGTGCAAGACCGCACTCAAGGATGCCGGGCTGACGGCCGCGGAGGTCAACGAGGTGATTCTCGTCGGCGGCCAGACGCGCATGCCCAAGGTGCAGGAGGCGGTCCAGGACTTCTTCGGCAAGGCGCCGCGCAAGGACGTCAACCCGGACGAGGCCGTGGCGATCGGCGCCGCGGTGCAGGGCGGCGTGCTCGGCGGCGACGTCAAGGATGTGCTGCTGCTCGACGTGACTCCGTTGTCGCTGGGTATCGAAACGCTGGGCGGCGTGATGACCAAGCTCATCGACAAGAACACCACGATTCCGACCAAGGCCAACCAGGTGTTCTCGACCGCGGCCGACAATCAGCCGGCGGTGACGGTGCATGTGCTTCAGGGCGAGCGCGAGATGGCGAACGACAACAAGTCGCTCGGCCGTTTCGACCTCTCCGACATCCCGGCGGCGCCGCGCGGCATGCCGCAGATCGAGGTGACTTTCGACATCGATGCCAACGGCATTCTGCATGTGTCGGCCAAGGACAAGGGCACCGGCAAGGAGAACCGGATCGAGATCAAGGCCGGTTCGGGACTTTCCGACGAGGAAGTCGAGCGCATGGTCAAGGATGCCGAGGCGCATGCCGAGGAAGACAAGAAGGCGCGCGCGCTGGTCGAGGCCCGCAACCAGGCCGACGCCCTGATTCACACGAGCGAGAAGTCCCTCAAGGACTTCGGCGACAAGGTGGAATCGGGCGAGCGCAGCGAAATCGAGTCCGCCGTCTCCGAACTGAAGGAGGCGCTCAAGGAAGACGACAAGGCGCACATCGAGAAAAAGAGCGAGGCGCTGGCGACCGCTTCCGCGAAGATGGCCCAGCGGATCTACCAGGCCGAGCAGTCCGCGCAGCAGGCGGCCGGCGGCGAGAACCCGTCCGAAGGCGGTGCCGATCAGGGTTCCGACAAGGACGAAAGCGTCGTCGACGCCGAGTTCGAGGAAGTCAAGAACGACAACGACAAAGAGGGTAAAGCGTAAATGGCAAATAGCCGTACGCTGGCCAAGCTGGCGAGTGTATTTCGCGTCATTCCGGACGCGCCTGCGCGATCCGGAATCCAGTAAGAATACGTATCCCGGCCTTTGGCCGGGATGCTTTTTATACTGGGTCCCGGCCTTCGCCGGGACGACAAAGATGAGTGGCTCTCGATTTTTATTTGGAATATAGGGAGATATGGATACAGGCCGACTGGAAGCGTTCAGCGATGGCGTGATTGCGATCATCATCACCATCATGGTGCTGGGGATGATGGAGGTACATACCGAGGGCGCCGATTGGGCCTCGCTCCAGCCGGTTCTGCCGGCCTTCCTGGGTTACGTGCTCAGCTTCGTTTATGTTGGCATTTACTGGAACAATCATCACCACATGCTGCGGGTGACCGAACGGGTCAACGGTCGCATCCTGTGGGCCAATCTGCACCTCCTGTTCTGGCTGTCGCTGTTTCCCTTCGTGACCGTCTGGGCCGGCGAGCATCGTTTCGCAACGGTACCAAGCGTACTGTATGGTGCAGTACTGTTGTTGGCCGCGATCGCCTACGTGATTCTGCAACGCAGCATCATCGTACTGAACGGCCGCAATTCGCTGTTGGCGCAGGCGGTCGGCGGCGACTGGAAGGGGAAGTTGTCGCCGGTGCTGTATCTGCTCGGCATCGGCCTGTCGTTTGTCAACACCTGGGCCGGCAACGCGATGTATGTGCTGGTGGCCCTGATATGGCTGGTGCCCGACCGCAGGATTGAAACAAGGATCGCGCAATGAGTGAACGGGACTATTACGAAGTATTGGGTGTGGGCCGGGATGCTTCGGCGAACGATATCAAGAAGGCTTATCGGCGCAAGGCGATGAAATTTCATCCGGATCGCAACCCCGGAGATGCCGAGGCGGGCAACCGCTTCAAGGAAATCAACGAGGCCTACGAAGTACTGGGCGACGCGGGCAAGCGCCAGGCCTACGACCAATTCGGCAAGGCCGGCGTGCAGGGTGGCGCCGGTCCGGGCGGTTTCGGCGGTTTCGGCGGCGTCGATCCGGGCGATATTTTCGGCGATATTTTCGGCAACATCTTCGGGGGCGGCGCACGCCGCAGCGTCCGTGGAGCCGATCTCCAGTACACCCTGGCGGTGGACCTCGAACAGGTGGCCACCGGCGAGGAAGTAAACATCGAGGTGCCGCGGCATGCGACCTGCGGGCATTGTTCGGGCAGCGGCGCGGCACCGGGTTCGAAGCCGAAAACCTGCGGCACTTGCCACGGCCAGGGGCAGGTGCGAATGCAGCAGGGTTTTTTCACCCTGCAGCAGCCTTGTCCGGATTGCGGCGGGCGTGGCGAGGTGATCAGCGAGCCCTGCCCGGTGTGCCGCGGCAGCGGACGCGAACGGCGCACCTCGAAGCTTCGCGTGCGTATTCCCGCCGGCGTGGAGAACGGCAACGCCATCCGCTTGGGCGGGCAGGGCGAAGCCGGTCCGCGCGGCGCGCCTCCGGGTGATTTGTACGTCGAGATCCGTATTCGCCCGCATGCGATTTTCCATCGCGAGGGCGCGAACCTCGCCTGCGAGGTGCCGGTCGGCTTTGCCACGGCTGCACTCGGCGGCGAGGTCGAAATTCCCACCCTGGATGGGCAGGGCAAGCTCAAGGTGCCCGTGGGCACCCAGAGCGGCAGGCGGCTGCGCGTCCGCGGCAAGGGCCTTCCCCGGCCCGGCGGCGGTACCGGGGACCTGCACTGCGTGGTGCGGGTGCAGACACCGGTCAATCTCGACGACGAGCAGAAACGGCTGATCCGCGAGCTGGACGAGAAGCTGGGCGCGGACGGGGCGCGACACGAACCCGCGGCCCAGGAAAGCTGGACGGAAAAGGTCAGGAATTTCTTCGAGCAGCTCGCCGGCTGACGCGAATCGCGCGCGGGCGCGAATCGGGCGCGAATCGGGGTCCCGACACCCCCTTTGGTGTAAAAAGACCGGGGGGGAGG
>JAKDMP010000175.1 GCA_030452225.1 Gammaproteobacteria bacterium | reverse complement strand
TCCAGGCCGGCGCCTGGCTTGCTGCGAATTCCGCAATCACTCGCGATGCCTCATGCATAATGCAGGCTAGCCAGCTCGCTCCCACACTCATTCCTTCGGAGGCACGGCGGTGATCCAACTTTACGGCTATTGGCGCTCGTCCACCGCCTACCGGATTCGCATCGCGCTGAACATCAAGGGGATCGAGGCAGAGCAGCGCTTCGTGAACCTGCGCGAGGGCGAGCAGGGCGGGGAGTCGCATCGCCGGCGCAACCCGTTAGGCCGTGTGCCCGTGCTGGTGGACGGCGACGCGACGCTCACCCAGTCGCTGGCGATTCTCGAGTACCTCGACGAGCGCTATCCCGAACCGCCATTGCTGCCGGACGACGCGATCGATCGCGCTCGCGTGCGAGCGCTCGCGCAGGTGGTCGGCTGCGACATTCATCCGCTCGACAATCTCTCGGTGTTGAAATATCTGCAAAGCGAGCTGGGGGCAAGCGACGAACAAAAGCTCGAATGGTACCGCCACTGGGTGAAGCAGGGCTTCGACGCCCTGGAAACGATGCTCGCCGGTGACGAGCGCACCGATCGCTTCTGTCATGGCGACAAACCGGGCTTGGCCGATGTTTGTCTCGTGCCGCAGGTATACAACGCGCGGCGCTTCGATTGCGACCTGGAAACTTACCCGACGATCACGCGCATCGATGCCGCCTGCGCCCAACTCGATGCGTTCCGCCGCGCCATCCCCGAAGCGCAGCCCGACGCCACCGGTACCGGTTGAGAGCTGAACGACTATCTGGTGAACAGGCGGGAGAGGTCGGCGAAGCCCTTGAATTCCAACGTGTTTCCGGAAGGGTCGCAGAGGAAGAAGGTGCCCTGTTCTCCGATCGTTCCGGCGAAACGGGTGCGGGGCGGGATCGCGAACCCGACCCCGCTTGCTTCGAGCCTGTTCGCGAGTTCCTTCCATTCGGCCAGGCGGAGCACCAGGCCGAAGTGAGGTACGGGCACGGCGTCGCCATCCACCTTGTTGGTGCGGGGCACGGATCGTGAGCTTCCGGCGGCGAGGTGGCACACGAGCTGGTGCCCGCCGAAGTTGAAGTCCACCCAGCGGTCTGCACTGCGTCCTTCTTCACAACCCAGAACGTCGCCGTAGAAGGCTCGTGCCGCGCCGAGGTCGTGGACCGGAATCGCGAGGTGGAAACGGGGTGGTATGCCGGTCATCTCAGCGTTTCTCGCGCAGCAGGCGCGCTTGCTCGCGCTGCCAGTCCTTGTTTTTTTCGTCTTGCCGTTTGTCATGTTTCTTGCGGCCCTTGGCAAGACCGATCTCGAGCTTTGCGCGGCCGCTCTTCCAGTACATCCGCAAGGGGACGAGCGTGAAGCCGCGGCGATCGACGGCGCCGGCAAGATGGCGCAACTCGCTTGCCTGCAGCAGCAACTTTCGCGTGCGATCGGCCTCGGTCTTGATATGCGTGGAAGCACTGGCAAGCGGAGTGATATGTGAGCCGATGAGCCAGGCCTCGCCGGCGCGCAGGATGGCATGCGCTTCGGCGATGCTGCCGCGTCCCGCGCGCAGTGCCTTGACTTCCCAGCCTTCGAGCACCAAGCCGGCTTCGAGGCGTTCTTCGATAGAATAGTCGTGACGCGCACGACGATTTTCCGCAATGTTGCTGCTTGACGACTTTTTCATGCGCTTATTGTAGTGTGGCTGTCACTCGGCGCTTGCGGCGCCCTCACCGATGATTGCAATTGGGAAAGTTGATGCGAGAAATTCATCGATCTGCCCTGGTCTCTTACACGGCCGAGGATATGTTCGAACTGGTGAACGACGTCGATTCATATCCGGACTTTCTGCCTTGGTGCAAGGATTCGTCGGTAAAAGACCTCAATGCGCACGAGCGCGAAGCCAGTCTCGAGTTCTCGCGCGCGGGCCTGCATCGGCGCTTCACGACGCACAATCGCCTCGAACCCGGCCACGGTATCGAAATGGATTTGGTGAACGGCCCGTTCCGCGTGTTGGAGGGGCGCTGGAGCTTCAGGCCCCTGGGCGAGACCGGCTCCAAGGTGATTCTCGACCTGCGTTTCGAGTTTGCCTCGCGCCTGCTCGAGGCGGTATTTGCGCCGGTTTTCGCCGAAGTCATGAACTCCCTGGTGGATGCTTTCGTCGCCCGCGCACGCGATTTGTACCATGCCTCTGATCGTGCCGTCTGAGAGACTCATCCACATCGAAGTGGCCGGCTCGCCACTGCCGCTCGACGGTCCGGCCGGATTGAGCTTGCCGGAAGGCGCCACGCTCGCCGATGCGCTGGCAGCGTTGGGCCTCGATACGGATGCGGCCGCGGGGTTCGGAATCCGGGGGCGCCGCGCGCTGCCGAATACCCTGCTTCGGGAAGGCGACAGGATCGAGTTATATCGCACGCTCGAAGTGGATCCCAAGGCGGCGCGCCGCGCCCGGGCGACGTGACATGAACGGATCTGCAGCTAACTCGTCGCGGGAGGCGGCGCCGGGGTTGCAGGAGTCTTGCTTCCCGGCCTGGGCGCTCCGGGCGCTTCGGCGAGCGGCTCGGAAGTATCGAAACTCGCAACCTTGCCATCCTCGAATTGTACGGTCAGCCGATAAAGATACTCTTTGGCGCCGGCGCCGCGTTTGTAGTAATACACGTAGTGCCACGTATCCGGGTAGAACGGGTCGTCGAGCATGGGCTTGCCGAACAGGTACACCACTTGGGTCGGGGTCATGCCGACCTTCAATTGCTGCAGATCCTCGTAACTCAGGTAGTTGCCTTGAGTGACGGGGGGCACATAGACGCAGCCTGCGAGCGCAATAATCGCCGTTGCAGCGATTGCGGGAAAGATTCGTCGAGGCATGAGGCATTCAAAACCGGGTCGAATGCGTCATAATAACCGCTGTGACTCACGCAAACCAAGCCCCATGACGCAAGACGAGGACCTGCGCGAAGCCGGGCTCAAGGTGACGGCACCGCGCCTGAAGATACTCCGCCTGCTGGAGTCGAGCCCGCAGCGCCACATGAGTGCCGAGGACGTGTACCGCGCGCTGATCGAGGCGGGCGAGGAACTCAACCTGGCCACAGTGTACCGGGTGCTCACCCAGTTCGAGGCGGCCGGGCTGGTATCGCGCCTGCACTTCGAGGGCGGGCACTCGAGCTTCGAGCTGGATTCCGGAGAACACCACGATCACATCCTCTGTGTTTCCTGCGGGCGGGTGGATGAGTTCGTAGACGAAGTCATCGAAGCGCATCAAATGAAGATCGCGCAACGACTCGGCTATCAAATGACCGACCATTCGCTCTACATTTACGGATTGTGCGATCGTTGCCGCAAGGAAGGCCGCACAGCTCCACCTCACGCCTGAAACAAATTCTTTTTCGGATGTATCCGCATTTATTTGCGGCTCATGCCCACACAAGTTCCAGGGAGCGCCGGCATCTTGCTGGCCAGGATGCCCTCCGGGCGGGGTTACTTTTGTTTCGCCAAATGTAACCACCATTTCGCGACAGCGAAACAGGACGCGCGAAGAGCGCCCGAAGGGTGCGCGCCGTGATTTTTGGCGCGCATCAA
>JAKDMP010000053.1 GCA_030452225.1 Gammaproteobacteria bacterium | reverse complement strand
GCCTTCGCCGGGGCGACGATTGGTGCTGTACCGCTAAAGTAAGTGCCATTCGGCTGATCGGCCGTTCGCACCAGCGGTCCTGCATGCTTCTTCATGGGCGCCGGCCGTGCCCGGCGGTGCTAAACTGCCCCTCTTTGGGGGTGGTACCGCCTGCTTGAGCCCGCGCCGTTCCGCCTGGTTTTCGGAGGAGTCCCATGCAAATTCGTTTCCCCAGTTTCGTCGCCGCGCTGCTCGGCGCCTGCCTTTTCGGCCTGCTTGCCGCGCAGCCCGCGTTTGCCGACAACAACGCGCTGCCGCGCTTCCCGACCATTCACGACGGCACCATCGTGTTCGAAGCCGGCGGCAACTTGTGGAAGGTGGGCGTCGGCGGCGGCGTGGCCGAGCGGCTCACCGCCGATCCGGGCTACGACCAGATGCCGCGCTTCTCGCCCGACGGCAAATGGATCGCCTTCACCGGCGAGTACGGCGGCCAGACCGACGTGTACGTGATGCCGGCCGCGGGCGGGCCGGTCAAGCGCCTCACCTGGCATTCCGATGTCACGCCGCATGCACCGCTGCGCTGGGGGCCGAACAACATGGTGGTGACCTGGACGCCGGACAGCAGGAACATTATTTTCCTCAGCCGCCGCGATACCTTCAATTCCTGGTTCGGCCGCCTGTTTCAGGTCCCCGTTGAGGGCGGGCTCCCGGCGCTTCTTCCGCTCCCCAAGGGCGGCATGCTCACCTACAACAGCGATGGCACGAAGATCGCCTACAACCGCATATTCCGCAACTTCCGCACCTGGAAGCACTACTACGGCGGTCTCGCCCAAAACGTGTGGATTTACGACTTCGCAAACCGCAAGGCCCGGCAGATCACGCACTGGAAGGGCAACGACATGGACCCGATGTGGTACACGAAGACCGACACGATCTACTACATTTCCGACCAGGGCGCAAACCATGTGATGAACCTCTGGGCGTACTCGATCCAGGACGCGAAGTTTCGTCAGGTGACGCACTTCGAGGAGTACGACATCGACTGGCCGAGCCTCGGCAACACGGGCATCGTTTTCCAGCAGGCGGGCAAGCTGCACGTACTGGAACTGCCGTCGGAGAAGTTGGTGACGGTGCCGGTCACGGTACCCAACGACGGCGTGCGCACGCAGCCGTACTGGTTCGATGCGAGCAAGATGATTCGTTCGGCGAATATCGCGCCCAACGGCAAGCTTGCCGTCTTCGCCGCGCGCGGCGATTTGTTCACCGTGCCTGCCGAGCACGGCGACACCACCGACATCACCCATACCACTGCCGTGCGCGAACAGTACCCCGCCTGGAGTCCGGACGGCAAGACCATCGCCTACGTCACCGATGCGCCCGGCGAGAGTGAAATCGCGATCCGCCCGGCGACCGGAGGCGAAGAGACGGTTCTTACCGGCACCGATGACCGGACTTACTACGCCCCGACCTGGTCGCCGGACGGCAAGTGGCTCGCCTTCTCCGACAGCTCCAAAACCCTGTGGATTCTCAACGTCGCTTCGAAGCAGATCTACAAGGTCGCACAGGACCAGTGGCGCGAGATGAAGGACTTTTCCTTCTCGCCGGATTCGAGCTGGCTTGCCTATTCGAAGACCCAGCCCAATTTCATGCGCGCGCTCTACGTTTTCGGAGTGGCCTCGCACAATACGCGAAAGATCACCCGCGGCTGGTTCGACGACTTCTCGCCCGCTTTTTCCGATGACGGCAAATATCTGTTCTTTGCCTCCGCGCGCCGCCAGAATCCCGGCTTCTCGAGCGCCGAATTCAACTTTGCCAATCTCAAGCCGGACGGGCTCTACGTCACCACGCTCCAGGCGGACACGCCTTCGCCCTTCGTGCCGCGCCAGGCAAGTGCCACCTCGGGGACCAAGGGCAAATCCGGGGACGAGGGGCAGTCGGAGCGCGTTTCGGTGAAGATCGATTTCGAGGGACTGGCCGAACGTGCGGTACCGCTCCCCGTGCCGACCGCAAACATCGGCCGCGTGACCGAGTCCAACGGCGTGGTCTTCTACTCGACCTGGCCCAACCCGATCCTCGGTCGGCCCCTTCCGGGCGACGAGCCCGCATTGATGGCCTACGACATGAACGAGCGCAAGGGCGAGAAGCTCGTTGACGGTTCGCGCGGGTTCGAGCTGTCCGCCGACGGTGAATCGCTGCTCTATGCGGAAAAGGATAACTGGTTCATCCGGCCCGCAACCATGGGCGACAAGAAGAGCACGAAGCTCGATGTGTCCCACATGCAAATGCGTGTCGTCCCCCGCGACGAGTGGACGGAAATGTACTGGCAGGCCTGGCGCATGTACCGCGACTTTTTCTTCAACCCGAAGATGAACGGCAAGGACTGGAAGGCAATCGGCAAGCGTTACGCCAAGCTGCTGCCGCTCGTCACCAGCCGCCACGATCTGAATTACCTCATCGGGCAGATGAACTCCTCGCTTGCCAACAGCCACACCTATGTGGGCGGCGGCTATTTCCGCACCCGGCCCGAGTACGTTGCAACCGGCATGATCGGCGCGGATTTTGCCCTCGACAAGGCCTCCGGGCTGTACAAACTGGCGCACATCTACCGGGGCGATAATACGCTCGCAGGCTACACCGCGCCGCTCGACCAGCCCGGCATGAAGGCGAGCGAGGGCGATTACGTGCTCGCGATCAACGGCCATCCGCTCAGGGCGCCTGACAATCCGTGGAAGTATCTCGCCAACTCGCTTGGTACGACCGTTACCTTCAAGCTCGCCGACAATCCGGGCGGCAACAATGCCCGGACGATCCGGGTGGAGCCGATCGCCGACGCCTCCCCGCTGTGGCTGCACGAATGGGTCGAGAGCAACCGCGAAAAGGTGAACAAGCTCTCCGACGGCAAGATCGGCTACATCTATCTTTCCAACATGGGCAAGCTCGGCATGGACCAATTCATCCGCCAGTTTTACCCGCAACTCATCAAGCAGGGACTCATTATCGACGACCGCTTCAACGGCGGCGGCTTCATCGATCCGGTCGTGATCGAACGGCTCAACCGCAAACTGATCTCCCAGTTCGCCGGGCGCGAGGGCGGGCACTCGCCGCAGAATGCGATCGCCATCGGCCACAAGGCGGTGCTGATCAACCACTACTCGGCTTCGGACGGCGACATTTTCCCGTGGAAGTTCAAAAAGCTCGGCATGGGGCCGGTGATCGGCACTCGCACCTGGGGCGGCGTGCGCGGTATCCGCGGCGAGTGGGCTCTGATGGATGGGGGCTACATCACCATTCCCGAGGCATCCATGTACGACAACAAATCGGAATGGATCCTGGAAAACGTCGGCGTGACCCCCGACATCCGCGTGGACAATCTTCCGGGAGAGGTGATGAGGGGCGAGGATCCGCAGCTCGTAAAGGCGGTGGATGTGCTCATGAAGAAGATCAAGGCCCATCCGCGGGAGTTGCCGAAGCAGCCGGAATGGCTTCCGGCTTTCCCGCCGCAACCGGGCTATCCGGCCTGTCCGGACGACACCACCTGCGGAAACTGAAGTTCAGCCGCGATTGAAAAGAAAGGGGCCGCCTTCGGGCGGCCCCTCCTTTTTGGCGCAGCTCCCTGCGGTATTTTAGTGGAGCGAGGCGAGTTTGACGTCGTTCATGCCCAGTGCATGGGCGACGTCATACATGGCCTGGTTGAGCACCTTGTGGGTGACGAGATCCACGTGGCCGCCTGCGGTCGTGTTGATTTTCATCATCACCTTGTTGTGCAGATCGTGCGAGATCGCCACGTCGAACAGCCGCCCCGCCCAGAAGGTGCCGTCCGGTCCCACGCCGGCCTTGACCAGCGCGGCGGCAAGCTTGGTGCCGGTGAGGTCGGCCGGCGGCTCGGGCAATGTGATGCCCTGCTCGGTGGCAAACTTGAGGCCCAGGTTCACGGCAGTGGTCATGCCGTTCAGCCAGGTTTTTACCGTCTGCTCGCCGTATTGCTTGTTGAGCTTGGCCACTTCCGCGTGGACGGTCTTCTCGCCCAGCATGGCGACGAGCGCCTTCGGGAAGCTGAAGTCGGCCGCACCGCCGCCGGCCCTGACCAGCGCCGCGGTGGCCTTGAGCGCGGGCGCGCCGAGGTAGGCCGGGCCGCCGTACCAGTTCATCACCGTTTTCGCCGGTGCATCGCTGTTCGAGTTCATTTGCATGCCGTTCTTTTGCATCGGGCTTGCGGCCAGCGCCGTGCCCGCGAGCAGCAGCGCGGCTGCACCGAACGCAGCCATGGGTAAAAGTAAACGTTTCATCTCTGTTTCTCCTTCAAGTTCAAATCAAGTCGTGCATTCGCATAACACTCACATGGTTTTCGCGTCGACCATTTTGTCCAGTCGCGTGAAGAACCCACTTTCAGGATGCAGTGCATCCAGAATCTGTCGGGCCTCTTCGGAAAGAAGCCCCCGGAAACGTTCGCCGAGCTCGCCGGCCATCGTGGCGAGAGCGACGCTTTGGCGAATATAGGAGGCTGCAAGTTCGACGACGAGACGTTGGCTGGTGGCAACGGCCTCGGTTCTCGCTTCCGAAATTTCGCCCGCAATCATCCATTCACCGTCGGCGACCAGCAGGAACCAGCGCTTGCCGTCATCGGGGGCGAGCCCGCAGCGCGTGATATTTCCCTGGCAACCGCCGCATTCGCTCTCGCAGCCTTCCATGCACAGCGTGCTGATGGCGACGCCGCGCTCGCGAGCCTCGCGCAGGGTCGGCGCCAATGCAGCCGCCTCGGGCGGTTGCAGGGCGATGAGGAGCGTGTCGCGGGCGGCATCCATCTTTGCGCGTGCGCGCGCCAGGACCTGTTCGCGGCCCTGGAGATTGAAAACCGGCGCGGCGGTGTCCTCCTCCCGCGCCAAGTCGGCGAAAGCTTCTTCGGCGGCCTTCACACGCCGCCGGTGTTCCGACTCCAGCCGTTGGAACAACCGATCGGGAGGAATCGCCGCGTAACGCGACCCCTTGGGCGTGTCCAATCGTTCGGCCGCACCGCGCGCGACCAGCTTCTCCAGCACCCGGTACACGTTGGCCCGCGGCAGGCCTGCCGCCTTGGCCACTTCATAGCCATTGCGGGTCCCTGCCCCCACCAGACTGGCGTAGGCCCGAGCTTCGTGGCCACTGAATCCGAGTTCCTGCAGCAGCGCGTGAATAGCCATGGATCAATAGTAGTAATAACTGTTGCTACTATAAGTCAAAACCCCGCGGATTGCAAGCCCGGCGCCCCGGAACGGGGCCCCTGTCTGCGGGCCGCCGCATGGCGTTCGGGGGTTCGGCCGCGCGCGGCCGGGCCGCGTTACGCGTTCGAGCGCCGGCGTCGGCGCGCCCGGGCCGTCGCGAAAGCGCTGTGGACGAGGTAGAGCACGGCCACGGCGACGGCAAGGGCCTGGTGGGCCGCCAGCAGCGTTGCGAACGGCAAGCGCGTACCGAGGTAGAGAACGGCGGCGAGCAGGGCGCCGAACAGAACCGTGATGGTGGCGACGACGAGAAAGGCCGCCTCGCTCCATTCCGCCGGGCCGCTGCGCGAAGCAGTGAATTGTTGCAAGCGGTAACGCCCGGCCGGCGCGGCGCAGAGCCACAGCCATTCGGCTACGGTAAGGACGATGGCCGCGATCCCGACACTGACATGGGCGATGAGGAGCCCGTTGCCGAAGGCGGCCATCATCCAGAAGCCGGTGACGAGCTGAATGGTGATCGCAAGCACCAACGCGAGCAACATCAGCACGGATCCCGCGCCGCGCGCTGGCGGCGCCGTGCTTCGCGGGGTATGTGTTGCATTCGCCATGGCGCCGAGTGTAGCTTGCTCGTATCCGCTCACGCTTGATGCATCTCAAGGAGAAGACCCCTGCCCAAGGTGATAATCCGCGCATGAATACGACACCAACCCGGAATTTTTTCTCGGCACCCGTGTGGGCCCTGGGGTTTCGCCCGTTCTTCCTGCTCGCCGGTCTGTTCGCCGTGGTGGCCATGCTTCTCTGGGGCTTCGTGCTCGCCGGTCACGGTCCCATGCTCGAGCCTTTCTGGCATGGCCATGAAATGCTTTTCGGTTATACCGGCGCGGTGATTGCCGGCTTTTTGCTTACGGCTGCGGCGAACTGGACTGGACGGGCGACGCTGGTGGGCGCTTCGCTCGCCGCGATCGTCCTCGTGTGGGTGGCGGCGCGTATCGTGGTCGCGCTGCCCGCCGCGCCCGACGGGCTCAAGGCGGCGTTGTGCGCCGGCTTCTTCGTTTTTCTCGCCCTCGGCGTCGGCCGGCCGATCGTTGCCACCGGCAAGCGTCGCAACTACGGCATTCTCGCCGTGCTCGGCGTGTACGCGGCGCTCGAACTCGTCTATTGGCTCGCCCCCTCGATGCGTCTTCACGTCCTCGAAGCCGTCCTCCTTTTCATCATGGTGATGGTTGCAATCATCGGCGGACGCGTGCTCCCCGCCTTCACGCGCAACGCGACGCCCGGCCTGCGGGTGCGGCCCGGCGGGCTGTGGCGGGACCGCACGGCCATGGCCTCGCTCGTCGGCCTCGCCATTCTCGCGCTGATCCCGCAAACGCCGTCGTGGCTCTTTGCCGCCGTAGCCGCGTTCGGCGCCGTCGCACACGGGCTGCGCATGCTCGGGTGGGGAGGAGAAAAGACATTCGCCCGCCCGATCCTGTGGGTGCTCCACCTCTCCTATCTCTGTCTACCGGTGGGGCTGGCGCTGTTTGCCGCGCAAGCCTCGGGCGCGTCGATTCCGTTCTGGGTGCCGCTGCACGTGCTTGCGGTGGGCGCGCTCGGCCTGATGACCCTCGGCATGATGTCGCGGGTGACGCTCGGGCATACCGGGCGGCTGATCGTTGCCAACAAGGCGACCACGCTGGCTTATGTCCTTCTCATTGCGGCCGTCGTGGTGCGCGCGGCCGGCCCGTCTCTGGGCGCCGCGAGCTGGCAAACCGTGATGCTCGTTGCCGTCGGCCTGTGGTCGCTCGCCTTCCTTGTTTTTTTCGTTGCCTACGCGCCGAAACTGCTTGCTCCGCGTCCCGACGGCAAGCCTGGTTGAAACGGACAGGGTTCCTGCCATGTCATGTCCCGATTTTTTCGACCAGGCGCCGGTCATCCGGATGCACGATGCGCTCGCCGCGTTTCTCGGCGCGGCCGAGGGCGGCATCATGGAGTACCGGTATGCCGATGCCGTGCGGCTGGCGGGCCATTCCTGCCCGACCGTCGCGGCCGCGTTCCTCATGACGCGCGCGGCCCTGCGCGCGCTCCATGAGGATTCGTTGCCCGAGCGCGGTGGGGTCGAGGTGGCCTTCGGCGATTCCCTGGCGGACGGCGTCACCGGCGTGATGGCGAACGTCGTCGGCCTGATTGCCGGGGCGGCGCAGGAAGGTGGGTTCAAGGGCCTGGGCGGGCATTACGACCGGCGCGGGCTGCTGCGTTTCGAGGTGCCCATGGAAGGCACGATTCGTTTCCGTCGCACCGACAACGGCGAGGCGGTCGAAGTGTCCGTGCACACGGACGTGGTGCCGGCCGACCCGCAAACTTTCCCGCTGCTGCGCCGTTGCGTGGCAGGTGAAGCCAGCGCAGGGGAACACAGCATGTTTCGTGCCCTGTGGCAGGATCGGGTACGGCGCATGTTGCTGGATTTTGCCGACAATGCCGATCTGATTACGGTTGCGCCCGTTCGCCTGGCGGGCGTCGTTTGACGTACATCACCATCGCCATTCCAATTAGGAGTAAAATGGTACTGTTTACGGGAAAGGAGCAGGCACGGTGCCGGAATGGGTTGCGGCTGCGCAGGTCGGCGAGATCGCGGACGGGGAGTCCAAGCTCGTCGTGGTCAACGATTCGGATGTTGCCGTGTACAACCTCGGCGGCGAGTATTTCGCCATTGAGGACCTCTGCACCCATGACGGCGGCGAGATTTCCACCGGCTGGGTGGACGGCGATCGGGCGGTCTGTCCGCGCCACTTTGCCGAGTTTTCCATCCGCACCGGCGAGGCGCTCAAGGCGCCGGCCTACGAAGGCGTCCACAGTTTCCCGGTGCGCGTGCGGGAGGGCACGGTCGAGGTCGGTGACGATCGCGACGACTGAGCCCGCCCGAGCCATTCGTTTTGTATGTCAGGAGAGTCAAGCATGTCCAGGGTCATGGATGTCCGCACCATTCCGCACGCCATTCGCCACCAAACCATTTTCGAGGCTTGGGAAGGGCTGAAAGAGGGGGAAAGTTTTCTGCTCGTCGCCGACCACGATCCGGTGCCGCTGCGCCGCCAGTTCGAGGCGATGCACGGTGAAAAATTCTCCTGGACGTACGCACGGCGGGGCCCGGATACCTGGCGGGTGGAAATCGGGCGCCGCGAAGCGGCCTGAGAAGGGAAACGAGATACCCGCCCGACCGGCTGCGCCCCGCAAGCCATGCAGCGGCGCGGCCGATGGCGGCGGGTTATGCTGACCGGCCATGGATCACAATCGATCGCGAGATAGCCTGCCCGGGCCCGAGCACCCGCGCCCGCTCGGACGTTCGCGCGTGTACACGCCCGGGGACCTGCCGAAGCGCCTGGTCGAGTGGCACAGTCCACGGATCAATCGCTGGGAGCGGCTGTGCATTACCGCGGGCATGCTTGCGATCGAAATGCGCGAGGCGTCCGGCACCGCATGCGAGCGGCTGGAGGCGGGCGAGTCACGCTGGATCGCCCCCGGCGTGCGCTGGCGAGTCGCAGAAACCCGCCCGGATACCCGTTTCGAATTCGAGGTGCATGCCGACACGCTCGGCCAGGCGGACGCGCCGCAAACGCTGCGCTCGGAGCTGCTCGACGCCGCCGGGCGTGTGACCGCCGCCGATAGCGAAGGCCTGAATGCGTGGGCGCACGAACTGGCCCCCGGCGAGCGGCGCGTGGTCGGCGGCGGCTTTGAGTTGAATGGTTCCATTGTGCATGCGCTGACCGATGACGGTCGGTTTTTCTGGCACCCGCTTGCCGACGGCCCCGGCGGTTTCGCGGCGCTCATCGCGCACGCCGAACGACCGTTCGGGCTTGCCGAGTATCTCGGCCGCGATCACGCGGTGATCGAGGCGGCATTGGCGGGCAGCTTGCGCGGGGACGGCGAGTACAAGCGCTGGCTCCTGGCCACGCTCGAGCGTCACCTGCATATCGAAGAGGAGCTCCTTTTCCCCGCCTATCTGGAAGCGGGCGGACGCGAGGCCTGGGTACACGGCCTGCAAAACGAACACAAATATCTGCGTCAGTACCTGGCCGATCTGGACGACCCCGGCAACCGCCGCAAATTCCTGCGCCTGCTCGACGGGCACGACGAGAAGGAAGAGCGTGTCGTGTACCCCGATATACTCGAGCACTTGGGAGCACGTGCCGCGGCGTTGCTCGTGAAGTCGAAGACTTTTCCGATCCCCGCCGTCATGCACACCCGGGTGCAGGAATCGTAGGAGCGCGCCATGTGCGCGACCCTCTTTTCTCCCCCTTGCCGTATGCAATAGGGGTTCATTGAGAGGCGGATTGCCGCCGCGACCAAGGGCCGCTCTTGCTGCGAATGCAGTCAACGTCGCCTGCGCTACTTGCGCCCGGACAAAGGAATTTTGGGGCGTCGGTTTGCTAAGGCTCTCTGTACTTTCAGTATAGTGGCAGCATGAAACAGAAGAATGCGGCTGGGCCGTGCATTTTTTATCTGGATGTTCCGCAAGCAGGCGCGGCAGGGAAGCGGGCCGACTGGATGGAGCGGGCAAGGGAGGCGGGCTGCGATTGGCTCTGGCTCGCCGACCTCGCGCCGCGTGCCACCGGCACGCATGCGCTTGCCGCGCTCGAGCCCGGAGATCTCCCGCACGCCGGCAGCGAAAAGGCAAGGGAAAGCGCATTCCGGGACTTCTCCACCACGGCCCACTCGGCGGGCTTGCGGCTCGTAACGGATTTCTCCCCCGCTTTCATGGCGCGCGCGAGTCGACAGGTACGTGCTCATCCCGATTGGTTCGTGCCCGGACCGGACGAGGCGCCCGCCATTCCCGTCGGCGCGGGCCCGCATGAACTGGCGGCGAGCCTCGTCGAATGCGATTTCAGCGGTGCGGCGCGGGACGCGCTGATCCGTTTCTGGAGCGACGTTGCGGCGCGCACGATCGGGCGGGGCTTCGATGCGCTCGTGTGCCGTGCGGCGCACCGGCTGGCGCCGGAGGTATGGAGCGAGATTCTCGCGCCGCCGCGCGGCAAGACCGCATTCTGGGCCGAGACATTCGGCGCGCCGATCGAAGCGAGCGAAAGGCTGGCGTCCGCCGGTTTCGATGCATTCTTTTCCAGCGCCCCGTGGTGGGATTTTCGCGCCGACTGGTTTCTCGAACAGGAGGCGCGGCTGCGGCGCCTGGCGCCTACGATCGCCTTTGCCGAACCGCCCGGGGAGCGCCGCACGAACGCCCCCGGTGTATTTCGCTACGGATTCGCCGCGACTGCCGCCTGGGGGGCGGTGGTCGTGGATTCCAGCGAGCCGGGCAAGATCGCCGCGATCAACGAGATGAAGCGGGCGACCCCGGCGTTGAACGGGCCGAGCCGCTTGCGGCGTTTGAACGCTCCCGCAGCGCGCGCAGTCGGCTTGACGGTGGAGTCTTCGGCGGAAGGGATCGCGCCGGCATTGCTGTTGTTCAATCCCGACCCTCAGGCCGTGGCCGAGGTTTCCTGCGGGCCCTTGTTCGCGGCGCTCGATGCGTGCCTGGGCGAGGCCCGCGAGCGCACGCCGGGGCGCAGTCCGGTGCGGCTGGACGCGGCCACGCGGCTGGCGCTCGAACCCCTCAGCATGCGCTGCTTCGAACTGGTTCCTCCCGGAGCCAGGGCGACGCGTCGGTCCTTGCGAGCACCGGCGCGTGCGCCCGGGCCCATCGCGATAGAACGGGTCGCTCCGCAAATCGGCGCGGGCGAGTATCCGGTAAAGCGCATCCTCGGTGAGACGGTACGGGTTTTCGCCGATGTGATTGTCGAGGGGCATGCGCGCCCGTCGGCGGCCTTGCGCTGCCGCGCGGTGGGCGCGAGAGCCTGGCGCGAGAAGGTGTTCGAGTTTTTCGACAACGACCGTTGGCAAGGTGAATTCGCACCCGATCGGCTTGGGCGATGGGAGTTTCAAGTGACCGCTTGGCACGACCGCTACGGGGCCTGGCGCGAGGAGACGATCAGGCGCCGTGACGCCGGCCAGCCGCTCGGTTCCGAGCTGGGCGAGGCCGAGTCCATGCTTTCGGAAGCGATTGCTGCCGCCGGGAAGCGGGGGCGGGCGCGGCTCGTGGAAATCCAAAACCTGCTCGAGCGACAGGGGGGCGATGAGGCGGCGCGCGCCGAACTGTTGCTCACCGAAACCACCGGCAAATACGTCGGTAGCGCGTTGCCCCGCGACGGTTTGACTGCTTCGCCCGTTTTCCCCGTTCTCGTCGAACGTGCCCGCGCCCGCACGGGCGCCTGGTACGAATGTTTTCCGCGCTCGCTGGGGCAGCCGGGCAAGCATGGCAACTTCGACGCTCTGATCCGCCATTTGCCTTACATTGCAGGCCTCGGTTTCGACGTCCTTTACCTGCCGCCGATCCACCCCATCGGTGCCGCGCACCGCAAGGGCAAAAACAACTCGCTCGAAGCGGCTGCGGGCGACCCGGGAAGCCCTTGGGCGATCGGCTCGGGGTCGGGAGGGCACGATGCCATCCATCCCGAACTCGGCACGCTCGCGGACTTTCACCGTCTGCTCGGCGCGGCGAGGCAGGAAGGGCTCGAGGTTGCCCTGGATTTCGCGATCCAGTGCTCCCGCGACCACCCCTGGCTCGGCGAACATCCCGAGTGGTTTCGCTGGCGCCCCGACGGCAGCATCCGCTACGCGGAGAACCCGCCGAAAAAATACCAGGACATCGTCAACCTGGATTTCTACTGCGCCGAGCGTGAGGCGCTGTGGCAGGCGCTGGCCGAAATCGTGCTGTTCTGGTGCGCTCGGGGGGTGCGCATTTTCCGGGTGGACAATCCGCACACCAAGCCGTTGCCGTTCTGGGAGTGGCTGCTCGGCGAGGTCCGCGCGCGCTATCCCGACACCATCTTTCTCGCCGAGGCCTTTACCCGGCCGAAACTGATGTACCGGCTGGCAAAGCTCGGGTTCTCGCAGTCCTACACCTATTTCACCTGGCGCGAGACGAAGGCCGAGCTGACCGAATACCTGGAGGAGTTGACGCGGGATCCAGTGGCGCAGTTCTTCCGGCCGAATTTCTGGGTCAACACCCCCGACATCAATCCGTTGTACCTGCACGGCGGCGTGCGCGCGGGCTTCGTGATCCGCGCCGTTCTCGCGGCGACGCTCGCGCCGAGTTGGGGTATGTATTCCGGCTACGAACTCTGCGAGCATTTGCCGCTTCTGAACGAGGACGGGAGCGAGCGTGAGGAATATCTCGACGCCGAAAAATACGAATTGAAGCCGCGCGATTTCGACGCGCCGGGCAACATTCGCGCCGAGGTCGCCTTGCTCAACCGCATTCGGCGCAATCACCCGGCGCTCGCCGAACTGGCCAACCTGAAATTCCACATGGCGCACAACGACCGAATGGTTTTTTATTCGAAACAGGCAGCGGACGATGTGCTCTGGATCCTCGTCAGTCTCGACGCGCAGACGCCGCAGGAGGCCGACGTCGAATTGCCCCTCGAGATGCTCGATGCCGACGAGAGCGCGGTCATCGAGGTGGAGGATGCGTTTGCGGGTGGGCACTGGCACTGGCAAGGGCGTCATCAGCATGTCCGGCTCTCGCCGGAGCGCCCGGCGCTGATCCTTCGCGTGCGTGCGCAGGTGACTCCATGACACAAGCGGCAAGCGCGCCCGACTGGTACAGGGATGCGGTCATCTATCAGACTCACGTCAAGGCGTTTTATGACGCCAGCGGCGACGGCACAGGCGACTTTCGCGGACTCGCCGAAAAGCTCGACTACATCGCCGATCTGGGCGTCACCGCGATCTGGTTGTTGCCGTTTTATCCCTCGCCGCTCAAGGACGACGGCTACGACATCAGCGATTACCGCAACGTGCACAGTGCCTACGGAACGCTGGCGGACTTCCGCCAATTCGTGCGCGTTTGTCATGCCCGCGGCCTGCGTGTCATCACCGAACTGGTGATCAATCACACCTCGGATCAACATCGCTGGTTCCAGCGTGCGCGGCGCGCAAAACCCGGGACGGTCTCGCGCAATTTCTACGTCTGGAGCGACAACGATCAGAAGTACCGGGACACGCGCATCATTTTTTGCGATACCGAACGCTCCAACTGGACTTGGGACCAGGATGCGCAGGCCTATTTCTGGCACCGTTTCTACTCGCACCAGCCCGATCTGAATTTCGACAATCCGCGCGTACTCGACGAAATCGTGAAGATTCTGCATTTCTGGATGCGCATGGGCGTGGACGGGATGCGCCTCGATGCCGTGCCTTACCTGGTCGAACGCGAGGGCACGAACAACGAGAATCTGCCCGAAACGCACGCGATCTTGAAGCGCATCCGCGCCGAGGTGGACGAACATTACCCCGGGCGCATGCTGCTCGCCGAAGCCAATCAGTGGCCCGAGGACGTGAGCGATTATTTCGGCGACGGCGACGAGTGCCACATGGCTTTTCATTTCCCGCTCATGCCGCGCATTTACATGGCGATCGCGCAGGAGGACCGCCATCCGATCACCGATATCATGCGCCAGACGCCGACGATTCCAGACAACTGCCAGTGGGCGATCTTTCTGCGCAACCACGACGAACTGACGCTGGAAATGGTGACCGACCGCGAGCGCGATTACCTGTGGGAGCACTACGCCGCGGATCGGCGCGCGCGCATCAATCTCGGCATTCGCCGCCGGCTTGCCCCCTTGATGGAAAAGGATCGCAGCCGCATCGAGCTCATGAACGCGCTGCTCTTTTCCATGCCGGGCACGCCGATCATTTACTACGGCGACGAGATCGGCATGGGAGACAACGTCTTTCTCGGCGACCGTGACGGCGTGCGCCCGCCGATGCAGTGGTC
>JAKDMP010000174.1 GCA_030452225.1 Gammaproteobacteria bacterium | reverse complement strand
CCTATTCAGCAACTTGCAGTGTAGCGCCAGTCGGCCTCGTGAATAATGCAGGCTAAGGCTGGACGCTGCTGGTCAAGTGGTTGGCGAGGTCGGTCGAAGCCAGTTTGAGTGCGAAGGTCAAGCGCGGGAGCACGCAGGTTCTGCTTGGAGCGCGACCGGCATGAAGGATTCGCCCGTCGAAGACAAGCAGCCGCCCGGGGCGCGGGCTGACGACGAACTCCGCATCCTTCCTGGAGTTGAAGAGCAGCGTCTCGCCGCCCCATTCGACGTCCCACTGCGGCGCGAAGTACCACAGCGCGGTCAATCCTTCCGTGTCGGGTTGCGAATCGGTATGCGTGAAGAGCATGTCACCGTAAGAGGCGTGGTTGCAATAACTTCGATAGCAGGCCTGCGGCCAGCGCTCGGGAAAATGCGTTTGCACCGCCTCCATGGTTGCGGCATACAGCGGCATGAGGCGGCATTGTTCCAGGTCGATGTTGCATACCCAATGCAGGAAAGCCTTGGTGTCGGGACGCGCCGATTCCGTACGCTGCCAGTTCCGGGCGCGCAGCCAATGGAACATCTGCGCGGACTCCTGCTGACTCATGAGGCCGTCAAACACCATCGCCGGCAACCCGTCGATCGTGGCGCGACGAATACCCTGTCCTTCGCTCATGCCTGCAGGCCATCGACAATCAGGAGTGTCAAGTTATCACATGCCGCCGGGCATCGCATCCGACCGCTGATTCACGCCGCGCCAGTTGCCTTGGCGTGCAGGCGAAGTCGCGCAATTACGCCCGGTGCGTCGTCGCGGTTGGTCAGCGAAAGCGCCCCGCCATGCGCCTCGGCAATCTGGCGCGCAAGCACGAGACCGATGCCGCTGCCGCCGGGCTTGGTGGTGAAAAAAGGCACGAAAAGATTTTCCGTCACGGGAAGGCCCTGCCCCTCGTCGCACACCTCGATCACGGCATGATCCTTCTCCCTGCGCCAGACAATGGTGACGCCGCCATGCGTCACCAGTGATGCGTCGGCGGCGTTCTTGATCAAATTGATGAGCGCCTGCTCGAGTTGCCCCGGATCGGCGTCGACCGTGACCGCTTCCCTGCTCTCGATCTTGACGGGCACACGATCTTCGAGCGCCGCGACGCGCGGCACCAGATCGCCGAGCGCAACCGGCTCCGGGCTGGGGGCCGGCAGGCGCGCGAGTTCGGCATAGCGGTGGATGAAACCGGCGAGCGCCCGTGCGCGCCGTTCGATGAGATCGAGCCCGCCGCCGAGCGCGCCGGCCAGCTCACCGTCCAGTGACGCATTGACGAGCCGCCGGCGCAGCGCATCGGCGGTGGATTGAATCGGCCCGAGCGAATTGCTGGTCTCGTGCCCGAGCACGCGAATCAGGCCGCGCCAGGCGCGCCGTTCCTCCTCGCGCAAGGCCGCCGACAAATCCGTCACCGTGAGTAGCCGGTGTTCGCGTCCGGCGCGCCGAAAGCGTGCAACACGCACTTCCCAGGGGCCTTCGCCGCCCGGCAGGGACTTTGCCGCATGCAGGGGTTTTCCCGTCGAGAGCCAGTCGGCCACGCCAAGCGTCTCGGCCGTGCGCCCGTAGAGTGCATCGGCGTTGGCACCGAGAAGGGTTTCTCCGGCGCGGTTCACGCCGACCAACCGGCCGCGCGGATCGAAAACCACGATCGCAAGCTCCACCGCCGAGAGCAGTTTCCCCAGCAATGCGTCCGATTCGATGCCCGCCTGGCGCATGCCCGCAAGCTCCTCGCTGAGCAGGTTGAGCGCCGCGAGCGTGCGGCCAAAGGCGCCGGCTTCGGCCCGTGCGCGCAAGCCGAACTCATTGTCGTGAATGCCCAGTACGAGGCTTTCCAGGCGACTTGACGCCCGGCGCGAAAGGATGAAAACACGCGCCGCCATCGCACCGCCGAAGAGCAGCGCCACCGCCGCGAGCAAGGCACGCGACCAGACCGGAGTGGGGAGCCACAATGAGGCGGCCAGCAACCCCGTTGCCGGCACAACCCCCGCTGCCGTCGTCACCGCAAGCCGCCATTCGTGCGCCGGCCTTTTCAAGCTGGCATCCAGCCTTCGTCATTCCCGCGAAAACGGGAATCCAGTCTGAATATGCATCCCGGCCTGTGGCCGGGATACTTCATTTCACTGGATTCCGGATCGCGCTTGCGCGCGTCCGGAATGACGGGGAAAAGGCAATTCCGTCTTTCGCGTTCTGCAGCTTTGCTGGGCAATGACGAAGAAATTGCAGGGATCTTCATTGCTTGAGCTTGGCGAGGCGGCGATAGAATGCGCTGCGCGAAACACCGAGTTGACGCGCCGCCGCCGCCGCATCGCCCCGGTTTCTGTCCAGCGCCTTTTGCATCAAGTAACGCTCGGCCTGCTCCAGGCTCATCGCCTCCAGAGAAGTCGCTTCTTTCGCCGCACCCGGCAATCTCAAATCCCCCGCCACGATGCTTTTGTCCGCGGCAAGCAGCACCGCGCGTTCAATCACATGCGCCAATTCGCGCACATTGCCCGGCCAGTCATAGGCCAAAAGCGCCGACTCCGCCGGACGCCCGAAGCCTTTGATCTTCTTGCCGTGACGTTGTGCAAAGCGCGCGAGAAAATGCGTGGCCAGCGCGGGAATGTCCTCGGGGCGTTCGCGCAAGAGCGGCAGCGGAATTTCCACCGTGTTCAGACGAAAGTAGAGGTCATGGCGGAATTCCCCCGCCTCGATCAAGGCGGGTAAATCCGCGTTGCTGGCGGCCACCAGGCGCACGTTCACCGGGCGGGGCCGCGTGGCGCCCAGGCGTTCCACCATGCCGCTTTCCAGTACGGTCAAAAGCCGCGCCTGCATCGCCGCGCTGGCGTTGGAGATTTCGTCGAGAAACAGCGTGCCGCCGTCGGCCAGCTCGAATCGTCCCGGCTTGTCCGCGCGCGCATCGGTAAACGCGCCCTTGACGTGGCCGAACAGCTCGCTCTCGGCCAGGGTTTCGGGCAAGGCACCGAGATTGACATGCACAAAGGGGCCGGCGGCGCGCCTTGAGCGATCATGAATTTCGCGCGCGACAACGCCCTTGCCGGTGCCGCTCGCACCGGTCAGAAGCACGGCCACGTCGGCCTCCGCGACCTTGTCCACCGTCGCCATGACCTCACGCATGGACTTGGAGCGAAACACCATGCCGCCCTCCTCAACCGGCTCGGCTTCGGCCATCAGCCTGCGGTTGTCGGCGCGCGCGGCGGCGAGCGCGATCTGGTTTTTCAACACCGTAAGCACACGCGCATTGTCCCAGGGCTTTTCCAGAAAATCGCTGGCGCCCGCCTGCATCGCCGTGACCACGACATCGGTGCTCGCCCAGCCGGTCAGCACGATCACCGGCAGATCGGGATCGCGTTCACGCGTCTCGGCGAGCAGCGCCAGCCCTTCACGGCCGGAGGTGGTATCGGTTTGATAATTGAGATCGAGAAACACCGCATCGAAGCGGCGTCGTACCAGTGCCGCGCTCACTTCCGCCGGCGAGGCCGCCGTCTCGATCGCATAGCCTTCGCCGGACAAGAGCAGGCCGAGCGATTCGCGCACATCGCTTTGATCATCGGCAATCAGTACCGTTGAC
>JAKDMP010000173.1 GCA_030452225.1 Gammaproteobacteria bacterium | reverse complement strand
ACGACCACGGTGTTGCCCTTCTTGCGCAGCTTTTTCAGCGCGCGCAGCAATTCGGCGTGGTCGCGGGGATGCAGCCCGATGGTGGGCTCGTCGAGGATGTAGCACACGCCGGAAAGATTCGAGCCGAGCTGGGCGGCGAGCCGAATGCGTTGCGCTTCGCCGCCGGCGAGCGTCGGGGCGGCGCGATCGAGCGCGAGGTAGCCGAGGCCGACCTCGTCGAGGAAGGCGAGCCGCGAGCGGATCTCCGTCAGGGCATCCCGGGCGATGGTTTTCGCGCGCGCATCGAGCCCGAGGTGGCGGAAAAACGCCTCGGCATCGCTCACCGGCAGCGCCGAAAGTTCGGCGATCGAACGGCCGGCGAAGCGCACGGCAAGCGCCGTCGGGTTGAGCCGTGCGCCGTGACAGGCTTCGCAAGTCCGGCGCGGCCCGTCATCTTCCTCGCCGCCGCCGCTATGGCCCGTCCCGCCGCAGGTCGGGCACCAGCCGTGGCGCGAGTTGTACGAGAAAAGCCGCGGATCCGGCTCGGGAAAACTTCGTCCGCAGGACGGGCAGGCGCGGCGGGTCGAGTAAATCGTCTCGTTCCTGCCGGCGGCGACGATGGCCGTACCCTTGCCGTGGTCGAGCGCCGCGTGCAGCACCTGCGTGAGTTCACGTTCGCCCGCCGCCGTGACCTTCCATTCGCCCAGCGGCAACTCGATGTCGTGCTCCTCGAAGCGCTTCAGCCGCGGCCAGTCGGCGGTCGGGATGAGTTCGCCGTCCACGCGAAGATGATCGAAACCCTTGCCCGCCGCCCGCTTGGCAAGATCGGGGTAATACCCCTTGCGGGCGACGACGAGCGGCGCGAGAAGCCGAATGCGTCGGCCCCGAAACCGCTTGAGGATGGCCGCGCGCATGGCTTCTTCGGTTTGCGGCTCGATGGCGTCACCGCAATCGGGGCAATGCTGCACCCCCAGGCGCACGAACAGCAGGCGCAGGAAGTGGTGGATTTCGGTCATCGTGCCGACCGTGCTCTTCCAGCCGCCGCGGCTGGTGCGCTGCTCGATGGCGACGGTCGGGGGAATGCCGTTGATGGCGTCCACCTCGGGGCGCGAAGCCGGCGCGACGATGCTGCGCGCATAGGCGTTCAGGGATTCGAGATAACGGCGCTGCCCCTCGGCGAAAAGAATGTCGAAGGCGAGCGTGGACTTGCCGCTGCCGGAAAGCCCGGTCACCACGCTGAAGCGTTCGCGCGGCACGGCGACGCTGATGCCCTTCAGGTTGTGCTCGCGCGCGTTGATGACCTCGATCGCATTGCCGTTGTTGTGGCCCGGGCGTTTGTTGCCCTCGTCATGCCGGCGCAGGCCGGCATCCAGTGAAGTATGTGTCCCGACCATCGGTCGGGACGCTTTTTTGGACTGGGTCCCGGCCTTCGCCGGGACGACGGTTATCGATTTTGCGTAATCGAGAAGCGCCTGGCCGGTGTGGCTGCGTTCGACTTTGGAGACTTGGGCGGGCGTGCCGGTGGCGACGATTTCGCCGCCCGCGCCGCCGCCCTCGGGGCCGAGGTCGATGATCCAGTCGGCGGCGCGGACCACGTCGAGGTTGTGTTCGATGACGAGCAGCGAATGCCCGCGCGCGATCAGGGCGCGAAAGGCATCGAGCAGCACGACGATGTCATCGAAGTGGAGCCCCGTGGTCGGCTCGTCGAAAAGGAACAGCACGCGCTTGCCGTCGTCGGCCTTGGCAAGCCTGCCGGCGAGTTTGAGCCGTTGCGCCTCGCCGCCCGAAAGCGTCGGCACCGGCTGGCCGAGCGCGAGATAACCGAGCCCCACATTCCGAAGCGGCTTGAGCCCGCGGAGCACTTCGGCGTCGTCCGCGAAGTAATCCGCCGCCTCGTCCACGGTCATGTCGAGCACATCGGCGATGGAGGCGTGACGGCCGCGGCGCTCGATGGTGACTTCGAGGATCTCGTCGCGGTAGCGCCGCCCGTTGCAGTCCGGGCAGCGCAGATACACGTCGGAGAGAAACTGCATTTCGATGAACTCGAAGCCGGTTCCGCCGCAGCCCGGGCAGCCGCCATGCCCGCTGTTGTGGCTGAAGCTGCCGACCGTGTAACCGCGTTCGCGCGCAAGCGGCATCTTGACGAAACATTTGCGGATTGCCGTGAAGGCCCCGACGTAGCTCGCCGGCGTGGAGCGGGCAGTGCGGCCGATGGCGGACTGGTCCACGAGCACGATGTCGTCGAAGTGCTCCACGCCCGCGAGCCTGCCGTGGGCGCCCGGCGCCTCGGTGGGCTTGCCGAGGCTCCGGCGCACGGCGCGGTAAAGAACCTCCTCGACCAGCGTGGATTTGCCGCTTCCGGACACGCCGGTTATGCAAACGAGCCGCTCGAGGGGAATGGCGACGTCGATCTGTTTGAGATTGTGCGCGCCGACATCGTCGATCTCGAGCCAGCGGGTGTTTTCGTCCGGGGCGCGGGGGTCGGCGGCTTCAGTCTGCCGGCGGCCGGCGAGCCAGTCTCCGGTGGCCGAGTTCCGCGCCGTCACGATCCCCGCCACGGGGCCGTCGTACTGGATTTCCCCGCCCGCCTTGCCGGCCGCCGGGCCGAGATCGAGGAGCCGGTCGGCGGCGCACATGATCTGCGGATCGTGTTCGACCACCACGAGCGTGTTGCCCGCCGCCCGCAGGTTTTCCAGCACCGAGACCAGGCGTGAAATGTCGCGCGGGTGCAGGCCGATCGACGGCTCGTCGAGCACGAACAGGGTGTTCGTGAGCGAGGTGCCGAGCGCGGTGGTGAGATTGATGCGCTGCACCTCGCCGCCCGAGAGCGTGCGCGACTGGCGATCGAGCGTTAGGTAGCCGAGGCCGACGGTGGCGAGGTAATCGAGGCGGGCGCGGATGGCCGTGAGCAAGTGCTCGGTGGCCTCGTCGAGCGGGGCCGGCAGCGTGAGGCCTTTGAAGAACTCGCGCGCCTTGGCAATGGGCAGGGTGTTGACGTCGTGCAGGGTGAGGCCCGGCAACGCGGCGAGCGTCGCATCGTCGTACTGGGCGTCCGGAGGCCGGAAACGCGCCTCGGCCGGCAGCACGGCATCGGCCTCTTCGCGCGTGCCGATGCGAAAGGCGAAGGCCTCGGGCTTGAGCCGCGAGCCGCGGCAATCCGGGCAACGGTCGTAGGCGCGGTAACGCGACAAGAGGACGCGCACGTGCATGCGGTAACTTTTCGATTCCAGCCAGCGGAAGTAGCGTTCGATCCCGTACCAGACGCGCTGGCGCCAGCCGCCCTCGCCCTCGATCACCCAGCGTTGCTGTTTTTCAGTGAGTTTGCGCCAGGGTTTGGTCGTCGGGATGCGCCGCTCCTTCGCGTAGCGGATGAGATCGCGCTGGCAGGAACGAAAGGACTTGGTCTGGAAGGGTTTGATCGCGCCGTCGGCCAGCGATTTCGACTCGTCCGGGATCACCAGGCCGTAATCGATGCCTTGGGTGCGCCCGAAGCCGCGGCAGGTCTCGCAGGCCCCGGCGGGCGAGTTGAACGAAAACAGCGCCGGGATGGGTGGCGCATAGGTTATGCCGCATTGCGCACAAGCAAGCGCCGTCGAATACCGCCGCGGGTGTTCTTCACCCTCACCCCGGCCCTCTCCCTTCGAGGGAGAGGGGGCTGCCATGGCCGATTGCCCCTCTGTTGTTGGTGCTGCTGGTGGGAGCGAGTTTG
>JAKDMP010000052.1 GCA_030452225.1 Gammaproteobacteria bacterium | reverse complement strand
CATTCATTTTCCGTCATTCCCGCGTAGGCGGGAATCCAGCCAAATCAAAAAGATAAATTCCCGCTTTCGCGGGAATGACGAATTAATTAGAGGTTCCTTAACGGGGAATTGGCGGGAGCGGGAACGCTGGACCTTTCAAGCCTCCTCGTTCCGGACCTCCCGTCGCGTAGCGGCGATCCGGGCTGCGCAGGCGAAACGCCGCATCGGAGTTGACCCTGCGATCGGCTCCTCGCCCCCTTCTCCCCTGTGAAAAAGGAACAGAATCTGCCCCGGCGAAGCCGGGGAAGTGAGGGGAATCAGCCATGACGCCGCTTCGCGGCGCCCCAGCCCCCTCTCCCCGCACGGGGGGCGTAAGTAAAAGATAAAAAGCGCCCCGCTATCTTGCGAGCGCGGGCCTCTCGGATTGCCGAAATGTCGGCTGGTCGGTTCCCGATCAGAACCTCACGGTCACCCTGCCGTACAGGAACCGGCCCGGCGTGCGGTAGAACACCGGCAGGTAGCTGTTGGCAAAGGCCTGGTGGGAGATCGGCGGTTGCTTGTCGAACAGGTTCAACGCACCCAGTGTGAAGGTCGTGTTCCAGGACGACACCGTGTAGGAGACGTTGGCGTCGGTGTAGACCGTCGTACCCAGATGGTTCTGGCCGACCGGATCGCCGCCCACGAACTTCTCCGGATTGGAACAATTGCCGGGCCCGGCACCGGGGTCGCAAGGCTCCCACAGCTCGCTGATCAGGGTCATGTTCCAGTTGGCCGCCCAAGCCCCGTACTCCCAGCCCAACTGCAGGTTGTAGCGATGCGAGGGCTGGGCGAAGAAGGCCGAAGGAGCGTTGACTTGGCCCGTGATGTCCCCGCATGCGCCGCTGGCGTTGCAGACGATGTCCTTCTGCATGAAGGTCATGTGCAATTCCGCCGTGAACTGACCGATCGCGGTGGTCGGGAAGCGGTAATTGGCCCCGACATCCCAGCCGATGACCTTCTTCAGACCGCCGTTGCCGATGAAATCGAAGATGTTGGCCACGATCAGGCCGTTCGGCGTCGTGACGATCTTGTCGCAGGCGGCCTGGTTCTGCTCGATATAGCACTGGTTGAGATAGTACTGTCCGCCCAGGCGGGTAATGATGTTCTCGACCACCGTGTGGAAGTAGTCAGCGCTGAGGTCCAGCCCCGGTGCCCACGACGGACTGTAGACGAAGCCCACGCTCTTGGTGGTGGAGGTCTCCGGCACCAGGTTGACATTGCCGCCCACATTGGTGTGGATCTGCGAGTTGATCTGCGTGTGCACCAACCCGTTACAGCCGGGAGGCAGCGGTGTGCCCGGAACCCAGCCGCCGTTACCGGTGGTCGGCGCGCAGGGGTCCACCAGTCCGGGGAAATTGTCGCCGACGCCCCCGAAGAGTTCCGACAGGGCCGGGGCGCGAAAGCCCTCCGACCAGCTTGCGCGGATCAGCAACTGGTTGATCGGCTTCCACTTGAGCCATACCCGACCGGTGGAGGAACTGGCGCTGCCGCCTGCCGGCTGCACCAATACGGTGTTGTTCGGCTGAATGACATTGCCCTGCCCGTTCCAGTCGAACTGCGACCAGCGATTGGCCAGATCGAGCACGAGGGATTGCGCGAACGGAAGATCGGAGGCGAGCGGTACCTTCAACTCGACGTACTGTGCGTTGGTGACGATCTTGCCGTTGGTGGGCTTGCGCGCATTGCCGTCGGTATTGCCGTTGGCGACAAGCGGATCGGGCGAGAAGAAGCCGTCGTTCTCCATGTACTCGTAGCCCGCGGCCACCCCCCAGGGGCCGGCATACCAGCCGTTGAAAAAGCCGCCGCCGATGTTGGCATTGTAGTCCCGCAGGACGATCTTGTTGACGGCATGGGCGGTAATGGTAACGAAGTTCCTCATCGCCGGGGTGATGCCGCTCTCGGGGTCGGAATCGGGCGCCGCCCGGCCGCCGCCGAAAATGTTGAACGGTACGCAGCCCGGAGTCGTATTACATTTCCCGACCAGCGCCCGCTGCAAGGTGGCCATGTTGGTCAGCCCTGCCGTGATGACGGTATTCAGGCTCTGGCCGTAGATGTAGTGGGCACTCCACTGCCACTGATTGCCGGCCATCTGCCAGTAACCCTGGAATCCGCCGCGGAAATAGAAGGTCTGCAGATTCTGGTTGAAGTCGCGCAGCCCCAGACCCAACGGGCGCAGACCGAAGTCCACCAGCCCCACGGCATCGGGCCCGCACAGGCCGTTGGCGCCGGAGCCGTACTTGGAGCACCAAGCCGCCGCCATGGGTGAGGAGCTGTAATACCCGGGGAACAGGTCCACGCCCCAGGGATTGTACTTGGCATCCGCCGAGACGCCGACGCCGATCCCGTTCGCCCCGTAGCCGTTCAGACCGCCGAGGAGGCCGAACAAAATCGGGGTAGGCGCCAACACCTGGTGGGAATTGCGCCGCTGGTAGGTAGTCAGAAAATTGAACGATATGCTGTTGGTGAGGTCGTAATGACCCTGCGAGTAAATATACCAGCGCTCCGAGGGCGTGCGCAGATAATTCAACGGGGCGTAATTGAAGCGATCGGCATCCGTGAACGGGTGGGGATTCGCGTGCGCCCCGATGTACGGCCCGTTGGAGTCACAGCCCGGATAGCCGAAAAAGCCCTGCGGCCCGCAGCCCGGGATGTCGACACCGGGAGGCGCCCCGTTCTGCCCGTACCAGAAGAGCGCGCGGCCGCCGATCGTGTTGCCGCTGCCGGAGGCCACGCCGGCCCCGAACTCGGGCTCCTGGGAGATGTTGCGATCGCCGGCCCACACCGGCTCCTGCTGATAATAACCGCCCGAGAGCAACACCGAGGAGCGGTCGCCCGAGGTGCCGACGGTGAAGCTGTATTTGCGCAGCTTGCCGTCCCAGCCGCCACCGTCGCTGGTGCCATCGAACATGCCCAGGTAGGCCGAAGCGCGCGCGCCGTTGAAGTTCTTGACGGTGATGATGTTGATGACGCCTGCGATGGCCTCCGATCCGTACACCGCCGCGGCGCCGTTGAGCAGGAGTTCGATGCGGGCCACCACCGCGGTCGGTATGGTCGAAAGATCGACCGTGCCGGTAAGGCGCGAAACCCAGCGCTGGCCGTTCACCAGTACCAGCACGCGTGCCGGGCCGAGATCGTGAATGTTGATCAGCACCGCGCCGTTGCCGCCGTTGTTGAACTGCACGTTGAGCGCGCCCCAGGAGGAGGAGAGGTGTTGCAGCACCTCACCTACGGTGGTGAAGCCGCTGTTCTGGATCTCCTGGCGATTGATGGTCACCACCGGCTGCGCGGTTGCGATCGCGGTTTGCGGGATGTGCGATCCCGTGACCACGATCTTGCTGAGTTGGGTAGTCGTCGCCGGCGCCGGAGCCTGTTGCGCAAGTGCCACGCCGCCGCTTGCCAGCCCGCCGGCCGCGCCGACGGCGAGGGCGCTTTTCACCGCCCGGTTGAGTAAAAGCTCGGTATTCATCAAAAATTACCTCCTCAGGTTGAGATTACGGAAATGGCCAACGATTCAAAGCCCATCCAAGGCTTCCTCCGTACCGTCGAACACGGCCAGATGACTGAATGCTAGCACAAGAAAATCATTTTGCAAATGCCTTGTGGTAAAAAAGTCACAACTGCCGGTCCTCTGCTCCAGCGGGGCGGCGCCGCTGCGGGACAGTAGAATAGCCCCCAAGACCGGCAGATCGCCAAACGACTCGATGACCGCAAGCGCCCCGCACTCGCTGCCCGCCGCCTTGACCGAACGCATGCAGCGCGCTGTCGCCGCCCTGCAACAGGACGATTTCGTCGCCGCCGAGCCCCTTTTCCGGGAGTTGAATCGGCGCTGGCCCGACTTTGCCGATGCCTGGCATTTTTACGGGCTGCTGCTCCACCGGCGCGGGGACAGCGCGGGCGCAATCCAGCGGCTCTCCCATGCGCAGGAACTGGCTCCCGGGAACGTCGGCTTTCAACTCAATTTCGCGCGCGTGCTGTTCGAAGCGGGACGCACAGCGCAGTCGGCCGCCTGCCTCGATCACGCCCATGCGCTTCGCCCCGAAGACGGCCGCGTGCTGACGGCCTGGGCGCAAAGCCTCTTGGCTCGCCGGCGCGGCGACGAAGCCGCCGCGGAACTCACCCGCTTTCTCGAAAAGAGGGACGGCGGCTGGCGCCAATGGATGCTCCTCGGCGAATGCCGCGAACAGGGCGGCGAACGCGAGGCCGCACTCGCCGCCTACGGCGAGGCCGCGCGTCGCGCGCCACCAGGAGAGCCCGCCGCCCGGCTGCAACGGGGCGATGCCGCCAATCGGGCCGCACGCCCCGAACTGGCGGCAAAAGAGTTTCGAGCGGCACTCGGCATCGCTCCTTCGTCCGCCAAGGCCCGCCTGGCACTCGCCTATATGGCCATACAGGACGGGGCTTTCGACACAGCCGAAACGCTACTGCGCGATGCGCTCGCGCGCGAGCCGGATCTGTGTCCTGCCTGGGTCGCACTGGCTACCGCCCACCAATCGGAGGACGGCGACTCACTCGCCGAGGAGCTCGATGCCGCGGCCGAGCGCGCGGGGGCGCAACCCGGTGCCTGGGCACTGCACATTGCCCGCGGCCAGTTGTGGGAGAAGCGCGGGCGATACGCGCATGCCTTCGAAGCCTACGCGCTGGGCAACCGCATGCACCACGCCAAATATCCCTACCAACCCCAACGGCAACTGGACTACACGCACGGCGTTATGGAGAGCATCGACGCCGGCTTCGCCCGCCGCGCGAGCAGCGTCGGTCAATCCAATCCCGGAGTGATTTTCGTCTGCGGCATGCCCCGCTCCGGCACCACCCTGGTGGAAACGATCCTCGCCGCGCACGCAGAGGTACGGGCCGGCGGCGAGCAGACCTGGCTGAGCGATCGCCTGCGTCGCGAAGGCGGTCAGCAGGCGGCGGAGACGCTGGGGAACTGGGTCGGGTCGGCTTCCGACGAGACCCTGCGCACACTCGCCAGCGACTGGCGCCGGATGCTTGCGAAGCAGGCCACAGGCGCCCGTCATATCACCGACAAGTTGCCGGGCAATTTTGCCCGTCTGGGCCTGATCCACGTTTGTTTTCCGGACGCGCCCATCGTATATGTACGCCGCGACGCGCGCGACAACTGTTTCTCCTGCTTCGCCACCGCGTTTGCGGACCGCCACGAGTTCGCCTACGATCAGGAGGCACTCGCGCACTTTTACCGGCTGCACGAGCGCCTGATGGAGCATTGGCGTTCGGTCCTCGGCGCCAGGCGCATCATCGAAGTCGAATATGAACGGCTCGTTGCCGATCCGGAGAGCGAAATCCGACGGCTGCTCGGCGCGCTCGGTCTCGCCTGGGACGCACGCTGCCTCGCATTCCACCAGGTACGCCGCAAAGTGCAAACCGCGAGTGCGGCCCAGGTTCGAAGGCCGCTTTATACCAGCTCGGTCGGCCGCTGGCGCCATTTCGAACGCGAACTGGAGCCGCTTTGCACTGCGCTTGCCGCCCCGCCCCCCTTATAATGAGCCGCGTTGATTCCGGATACACAGCGAATGCGCAAGCTCAAAACGGCCCACGGTAGCCGGCTGCTGCCGGCATGGATTGACAACAACGACAAAGGGGCGCGACGCGCCGCGATCGGCGGCCGCCCGCGGGCAGATAACGCCACATGCCCGGCGTGAGTTCTGCCGAGCTGCTCGAACGCGCCCGCGCAGCACTCCAGGGCAGCGACGCCGAAAAGGCCTACGCCTTGGCCGGTGAACTGTGCACCATGGAGTCGGAAAATTATCAGCATCAACAGCTGGCGGGTGTCGCGGCGCTGTTCGCGGAACGCGGCGACGAGGCGTTTACCCATTTTTCTCACGCACTTCGTCTCGTCAGGCTGCCGCCGTTGGCTGCCGCCGCCTGGGCCGGCATCGGGCGCGCGCGCTTGTTGCGCGAGGAACTGGACGAGGCGGAGGCCGCATTTCGACGCGCGCTCAGCCTCGCGCCGGAACTTCCGCCCGCGCTCGGCGGACTCGCGGTCGCCCTCTCGCGCCAGGGGCAATACGCGGAGGCGGCGCAGATCGGAAAGCACGCACTCGAACTGGGCGCACGGGACGCATCGCTCCACGTCGCCGTCGGTCAGGCGCTGCTCGGCCAGGACGAGGTGGACGAGGCCGAGGAGTTTTTCCGCAAGGCCGAGACGCTGGAGGACGCAAACGCCGAGGCCCGTTTCGCACTCGGTACCATCGCCAAGGTTCGCGGGCGCCTGGACGATGCGCTCGCCATCTACCGGGAAGTGCTGGAGAAGTACCCGCAGTTCCCCGGTTACGGCCAATTTGCCGCGCTGAAGACCTTTACCGCCCAGGACGAGGATATCGCGCTGATGGAGAGCGCGCTGGCCGGGCTGACGTCCGAGGCTCCGGCGAGGGCGCGCAGCGATCTGCACTTCGCGCTGGCCAAGGCCTGGGATGAGGCTGGCGACGCGGCGCGGGCCGCCGAACACCTGGGAGCGGGGAATCGCCTCGAGCGTGAGCGCATCGGATGGGATCCGTCGAGCAGCGAGACGACGATGCGACGCATCGAAAAGCTGTTTCCCCGCGAATTCATCCATCGTTACGAAAATGCGGGCTTCGTCGGCATTGCACCCATCTTCATTACCTCGTTGCCGCGCTCGGGCACCACGCTGATGGAGCAGATGCTCGCCTCGCATTCCCAAATCACCGGCGGCGGAGAGCTCGCTCATTTCGCGCGCGTCGCCAACACGCTCAGCCTGAACTGGGGACAGCGGGAAGACTTTCCCGACATTGACCCCACGACAGCCTTCGAGGATCTGCGTGAATCGGGCCACGAGTATGCACGCCTGACGTCCCGGCTGCGCCTCCTCACGCCGCACTTCACCGACAAGAGCCTGCTCAATATCCACTACATCGGCCTGATCCGCATGATGCTGCCGGCGGCGAAAATCATTCACATGCGCCGTCACCCCCTGGCTACCGCCTTCGGCATCTGGCGACAACGCTTTACGCGCTCGCTTGGCTACAGCTTCGACCTCGAGCATATCGTGCGCCACTACCGTGCTTATACCGCACTGATGCAACATTGGCGCAGTGCCGTGCCCGAGGCCTTTTGCGAGGTTTTCTACGAGGCGCTCGTGGCCGACCCCGAAGGCGAACTGCGCCGCACGTTCGACTACCTTGGCCTCGAATTCGAGCCCGCCTGCCTGGAGTTCTACAATCTCGACAGGCCGGTGCGCACGGCGAGCCTGGGTCAGGTTCGCCAGCCGCTCGACCGCCGCGGCCTCGAACGGCACCGGCACTACGGGGAAGTGCTCGCACCCGTCGCCGAAGGGCTGGCCGAAGAGATCGCCGATTACGAGCAAGCCCTGCATGCCGCCCTCAAGAAGGACGGCCGGCCGTGGAGCCCGGCAGCCGGGTAAATCCGATCTCGACGAGTGTCGGCGCCGTTTCAGACCATGTTGCGGCCCGTTTCCGGATCCGTTGAACAGGCCGAAACCCTTATAATTTGCTTTTCTGACAACACGTATCCATGGCCCAATTTTCTGATCCCGAGAACATCCATCCCGAGAACGACATCGAACGCGCCCTCGCCGACATCGGCGCATCCGAGGCTGACGACCCCGACGGCAGCAAGCGGCGCGCGGTACTGACCCAGCTCGCCTTGAATCAGGTTGCCCTCTTGTTTCGGGAGCCTTGGGAAGGCTCGGCGTTACCGGACAACAGCGCCGAGCCCATGTATGTTTCCGACGGGGAGAATAGCGAGCAGCCCATGCTTGCGCTGTTCACCAGCGCCGAGCGCGCAGTTGATTTCGAGCGCGAACACGACGGATTCGAGAACCCCACCGTCGTGCCCGGTCCGTGGGCGATCGGCAGCCTTGTGCAAGGCGCCGGCGTCAGGGTCAACCCGAACCAGACTCTGGGTTTCCGGATTGTGCCGGAGCTGGCCAGGTTGCTCAGGGATAATATCGCCGAGGCTGCCGAGCGCGCGCAGGAGCGAGCACGCACGGAAGACGATTCGATTTCATGAGCCCGGAACTGCAGAACATGACTCTCCTGGAGGTGAAGGTCGTGCGCATACGCTGCCATCCACCGGCCGCCGCCTTCGGGTTGGGCCGCCAGCGCTGCCGCGAACTGCTCGCGCCGAAAATCGCAACCGGCGGGGCCCACGGCGCACCAGTCAGCGGCTGATCGCCCCTCGATGGTGTCAGACCCCGCGCTCCACAAGAGTCCGGAACACCTGCTCGAAGCGGCGTACACCGCGCTTGGGCGCAACGACCCGTTGCGGGCCGAGGCGCTTTGCGAAACCGTGTTCGAATGCCACCCCCGAATGCCGGAGGCCCTGCACTGTTCCGGCCTGGTACAGCATCGACTGGACCGCCATGACAGGTCACGGCGCCTGCTGGAACAGGCCCGGCGACTGGAGCCCGGAAATCCGCGCTTCCTGCTCAATCAGGCACGGGTGTTGAGCGAACAGCAGCGCGCGCACGAGGCCTGGAATCTATACCGGCGCGCTGCCGCCCTGTTGCCGAATTCCGCCGAGGCCCATTACGGGTTGGCCATTTCCGCGGCGCAATTGGGTGATTTCGAGAGCCTGCGGCGCGAGGCGGCACACAGCTTGCAGCTCGACCCGCGCTGCTACACGGCCTGGTACCAGTTGACGCTGTGTCCCGGCTCGGACGATGAAGAGTTGGCAGATCGGATGCACGAGGCCCTCGCACGCGTCGGCGATGACCCCGCCGCCTGGCTGCTGCACATGGCGCATGGCAGAATCCTCGACCGCGCCGGGCACCATGACGCGGCCTTTGCCGCCTTCCGCGCGGCGCAACGGCAACGCGCGCGCGTCTTCTCTCTGGATTATGCACGGGAGCGGCAGTACTACGCCGCAGTGCGGCGCTGCCTCGGGGCGGACTTCGTCCGGCGCCGGATCGAGGCCGGAACGGAGGATTTTTCTCCGATCTTCATCGTCGGCATGCCGCGCTCGGGCACCAGCTTGGTGGAAGCGGTGATCGGCGCCCATCCGGATGTCATGGCGGGCGGCGAAATGCGCTTTGCCCACAACTGGATGCAACGAAACATGCACTCTCAGACCGCCGAGTTGGCGCCGGCGCGGCTGGCGCGGGCGAACGATGCCGAACTCGCGCGCCTGGCACGCGAGTGGCGGGCGTTCGTGGACGAAGCGGGCGGCTCGCACCTGCGGGTCACCGACAAGTTCCCGTTCAATTTTTTTCTCCTCGGCGTGATTGCTGTACTGTTCCCGCGCGCGCAAATCGTGCATGTACGCAGGGATCCGCGCGACACTTGTGTATCTTGCTACACGACGGCGTTCGCCGGCGGATTGCCTGCCGACCTGAGCGAACTCGGTGCCTACTATATCGAGTACGAGGCTCTTATGACCCACTGGCGCCGCATGCTCGGCACGGACAGGATCATCGAGGTGGAGTACGAACGGCTGGTGCGCACGCCTGAGCCTGCCGCCCGCAAGTTGCTCGCGGCATTGAATCTCGATTGGCACCCCGAATGCCTGTCGTTTCACGAATCCACGCGGCCGGTGACGACCGCAAGCCTCTACCAGGTGCGGCAGCCAATCTACCATGACGCGATCGGCACTTGGCGACGCTTCCAGGCGCATCTGCTACCCTTGCTCACAGCGCTTCATGGAGAAGGCCCGCAGTGAACCGTGATTCCCACCGTCCGACGCGACTTGCCGGGGCTGCAAGCTTGTTGATGGCGATCGGCCTGCTGGCCGGCTGCGCGAGCAACCCCGGCAACACGCAGGGCGTGAGCGGCGCCGAGCGCGATCCTTTGGCGCCGATCAACCGGGAGATCTACCGCTTCAACATGCTCCTCGATGCGGCGGTTCTGCGCCCGGCCGCCGTGGGCTACGAGACCGTTACCCCCGAGCCGGTCGAGACCGGCATCTCCAACTTTTTCGACAATCTCTCGATGCCGATTACCATCATCAACGATCTGCTGCAGCTCAAGCCGCTCGATGCGGTGCGCGACACCGGCCGCTTTCTGGTCAATTCCACCGTGGGGTTGGCGGGGTTCCTCGACCCGGCCTCGGGCTGGAACATGCCGGAGCACAGCGAGGACTTCGGCATCACGCTGGCGCGCTGGGGCGTTCCGAGCGGCCCTTACCTGCAACTCCCGTTTCTCGGCCCCAGCACCGTGCGCGACGTTTTCGGCCTGTACGTGGACCACTTCGCCTCTTTTTATTACTGGACGGGATGGGATCCGGCCACCCGCAATGCGGTCACTGCCGTGGGGATTGTCCAGCTGCGCGCGCAATTCCTCGAACTGGACAAGATGCTGACGCAATCCTACGATCCCTACGCGCTCATGCGCAACACCTGGCTGCAGCAACGCGCCAAAAACGTGCGCGAGAACCTGCCGGACTACGATCCCAACGCACTGCCGAATTATTACGATTTGCCCGCGGGCGACGACGGCGGCTGAGCGCGCCGATTCCCCTCCAGCGCCGGGGCCAGAAACGGCTCGACGTCGCAGATCCTCGCCATGGCAAGCGCCGCCTCGGGCAAGCGCTCGAAACGCAAGTCGCGTTTGCCGATGCGTGCCCAGCGCAGCCACTCGATCAGCATGGCCAGGCCCGCGCTGTTGAAGCGTTCCACATCGGAGAAGTCGATGGTGATATCGGGTTCGCTCCTGAACAGTTCGTCGCTTTTTTCGAGCAGCGGCATCACGGTGCCGAAACTCACCGCTCCCGAAAGGCGAAAATGCCCGCCGCCCAAGGCGGTCAGGTTGGCGCGCGCCGCCGGATGATGCGTCACGCGCCGCCCGCCGTGGACGGCACGGCCGCCTTCATCGCCGTCAGGCTGGCAGGAGCCTTGGCGTTCTGCAGCCGCTTGATCAATGCTTCCAGGCTGGTGTGGCGGATCTCGCTTCGAAATTCCGTCTGGTAGGTGCGCACATAGGAAATGCCCTCGATGATGAAGTCGAAGACCTTCCAGCCGTTGCCGTCCTTCACCAGCGCGTAATTCACCGAGATCGGCGAGTGGTTCGGCACCACGATGTTGCTGCGCACCTTGACGTAGCGTTCGGACGTGTCGCCCCGGAAGGGCAGCACCTCGACCTTGACGTTGTCATAGTGCTGAAGCCCCTTGGAGTAGGTGGCCGTCAAATAGTGCAGAAACCCCTCCTTGAAGGCTTCGCGCTGCGCGGGTGTCGCCGTGCGCCAATAGCGCCCCAGCACCAGTTGTGAGGTCAAATCGAAATCGAAATGCGGCAGCAGGTACTTTTGTACCAGCTGGCGCGCAAATTCCGGGTTCGCCTTGAGTTTCGCCTTGTTGGCGTTGAGCGCATCGATGAGTTGATTCGAGACCTTTTCGATCAGCGCGGCCGGGTCCTTGACGGAAGAGTCCGCCGCCTGCGGCGCCGCCGCGTTCGAACCTGCGGTGGAACCGCTGACGGTCTTGTGTCCCGCCGCGGCGGGATCCGCGAAGGCCGGGATGGCCGCGACGGCGAGGCCGGTCAGGATGAACAGCGGCACAAACGGGAGTCGGTAAGGGGAATTCATCAGTTCTTTCCTCCTGGTGAAGCGAAGTTGGCCATGACCTGGTTGATCAGCTTTTCGAGCACAATGGCGGGCTGGGTAAAGTGGATGGTGTCGCCGCCCTTGAGCGAGTCCAGCGATCCGCCGGGGATGATTCCTACATATTGATCGCCCAAAAGCCCCTGAGTTTCAATGGCGGCCGTGGAATCGGCCGGAATCCTGTCGAAACGCTTGCTGATGCGCATGGTTACCACCGCCTGCAATGACTGCATATCCAGCCGGATCCCTGTGACCTGGCCGATTTTCACCCCGGCGAGGGTCACCGGCGCGCCGGCATTGAGCCCTCCGACGTTGGTGAACGAAGCGTTGACCTCGTAGGTCGCGCCTGCGTTCAGCGCTTCCAGGTTGGTCGTCTGCGTAGCCAGGAAAATCACCGCCGCGATGCCCAGCAACACGAACAGGCCGGTTCCAATTTCCAGTCCGAAAGATCGTCGCATCTTCAAACTCCCTGATACATGAAGGCCGTCGCCACAAAATCGAGTGCAAAAATCGCAAGCGAGGCGATGACCACCGTGCGCGTGGTCGCGCGGGCCACACCGCCCGCCGTGGATTGGGCGGTAAAGCCCTCGAACACCGCCACCAGATTAACCGCCAGGCCGAATATGAAACTCTTGATAATGCCGTTTACCAAATCGTCCATGAAGCCGACCGAGGCCTGCATGTTGCCCCAAAAGACGCCCTGGTCCATATGCATGGCGAGGATCGCGATCATCCAGGCGCCGAAAAGCGCCACGACGTCGAAGAGCAGGTTGAGGATCGGCACCGCAATGATGCCGCCGGCAAACCGCGGGGCGATAATGCGCCGCACGGGATCCACGGCCATCATCTCCATCGCCGAAAGCTGCTCGGTCGCGCGCATCAATCCGATTTCGCTCGCCAGCGCGGTCCCGCCCCGCCCCGCGTAGAGCAGGGCAGTGATTACCGGGCCGAGTTCGCGCAAAACGGTGATGGCAATGATCGGGCCCAGCATCGAGGCCGCGCCGAAGCGTCCGAGTACGCCGTAGAGTTGCAGCGCCAGCACGAGTCCGATGAAAAACCCCGCAAGGCCGACCAACGGCACCGTGCGATTCCCCAGCGCGTACACCTGCTCCACCACCAGCAAGGGGCGCATGAAGGCCCGCGGCAGCAATGCCAGTACGCGGAAAAAGAACAGCCACGCCGCACCGAAGGCGGCGAGCCCGGTGCGGCCGCGGCGAAGGACCTGCTGCTGGATCAGCGCCATTGGTCTTCTCCCAGCAGTTCCTCATCGTATTCACGGCTTGGGTAGTGAAACGGCACCGGGCCGTCGGCCATGCCGCCAATGAACTGTTGTACCCAGCGCGAGCGGTTCTTCCTCAACTCGTCGGGCGTGCCTCGCGCCACCACCTTGCCCTCGGAAAACAGGTAACTGTCGTCGGCCAGGTGCTCGAGGATATCCACATCGTGGGAAACGATCACGGTCGTCAACCCGAGGGTTTTATGCAGGCTGCGAATCAGGCGCACGATGGCGCTCATGGAAATCGGGTCGAGCCCGGTAAAGGGCTCATCGTAGAAGATGAACTCCGGATCCATCACGATCGCCCGCGCCAGCGCCACGCGCCGGGCCATGCCGCCCGAGAGTTCCGCGGGCATGAGATCCGCCGCACCGCGCAACCCCACCGCCTGGAGCTTCATCAACACCAGGCTGTGGATCATGGACTCACTCAAATCGGTATGCTCACGCAGCGGGAAAGCCACGTTCTCGAAGGCGCTGAGTTCGGTCAGCAGCGCACCGTTTTGAAACAGCACCCCCATACGCATCCTGAGCGCGTAGAGTTCGTGCGTACGCAGGGACTGCACCGGCAGGCCGCCCACGCGGATATCGCCCGAAGAGGGGTGCAGTCGGCCGGTCACCAACCCCAGAAGGGTCGTTTTGCCGGTTCCGCTTGGCCCCATGATTGCGGTGATCCGGCCGCGTGGAATCTCGACGTCCACGTGGTCGAAAATCGCCCGGTCGCCGCGCTCGAAAACCAGGTTGCGTATGGAGATGGCCGAGGCCTCGCCGCTTTCGGTGTTCATGAACCTGCGCTGCACTCAGAACCGGCGACAAGAACGCCGCGCATTCGATGCGCCCGATCCCATGGGCGCGTTCAGGGGCGCGTCCCTGGGCGCGAGCTTCTCCATCAGGCTGCCGCGGCCTTCTCCATGGCCGCCTCGTACTCGCCCTGGCGGGCAAGATGATTGAGCCGCGCGCGCTCGGTAAAGGCCGCGGCGGCCGCTTGCGCGCGCGCCGCATCGCCCTTCCACAAGGCCAGCACCGGGTTCTGCAAGGCGCGCGCATAGGAAAACGTAAGCGGCCAGGGCAGCGGGCCGGCGCGATTCATGGCATTCAGGTGCGCGCTCGCCTGCTCCGGGGTCTGGCCGCCCGAAAGGAAGGCGATGCCCCCGATCGCGGCAGGCACGTGGCGCTTCATCGTCCTGAGCGTCGCTTCGGCCACTTCGAGCACCGAACTTTGCTTGCCACACTGCTTGCCGGAAATCACCATGCTCGGCTTGAGTACCGTGCCCTCGAGCAGCACGCCCTGGTCTTCCAGCTCGGCAAACAGGCATCGCAGTGTACGCCGTGTCGTCGCCTCGCATTCGGCCTGGTCGTGCGCGCCGTCGATCAGCACCTCGGGCTCGACGATCGGCACGATGCCCGCTTCCTGCGCGAGCGCGGCATAGCGTGCCAGCGCATGCGCATTGGCCTCGATGCAAGCCGCACTCGGCAAGGCATTTGCGCCGTCGATGGCAATCACCGCGCGCCACTTGGTAAAACGCGCCCCCAGTTCGTAGTACTCGGCAAAACGCTCGCGCAGCCCGTCGAGACCTTCGGTGACTTTCTCGCCGGGATGGCCCGCCAGATCCTTCGCGCCCTTGTCCACCTTGATGCCGGGCAAAATGCCGCGCCCCACCAACAAGGCCGGAAAAGTCTCGCCGTTCGAAGCGCTCTGGCGAATCGTTTCGTCGTAGAGGATGACCCCGCTGATGTAATTTTCGATCTCCGGCGCCGTAAACAAGAGTTCCCGATAGGCGCGGCGGGTGTCCTCGGTGGATTCGACCGAGACCGCGGCCAGCCGCTTGGTAATGGTGCCGGTGCTTTCGTCGGCGGCAAGGATGCCCTTGCCGTCCGCCATCATCCGCCGGGCGGTATCGACCAATTCATCCTGGTTCATGCCGTGGCCCCTCCTCGGGTCGCAGTGCGGGTTGAAAGAGGTGACAAGAATATCAAACCCGCGCTTCGGGGGGGCGGGAAAACGGCAGCACCATTGCGCAGGGCAGGGCCAGCACCGCCACGGCCGTCA
>JAKDMP010000051.1 GCA_030452225.1 Gammaproteobacteria bacterium | reverse complement strand
GAATCCATGCCGTTAGCAGCATGAAAAAGCGGACAACTTACTTGACATTTACCGCATGCGCGCACTGTTGTCCGGAGAAAGTTGTCTGAAAACCTTCGGACCCGCTGCGACAGTCGTTTTCGAAATCGCTTCCGCGTAGGAGACTCGATTTTTCATTCTGTCGTCGCCCCGGCGCAGGCCGGGGCCCAGTATGAATACGTATCCCGCCCGCCGGGCGGGATTCCACATTTTCACTGGATGCCGGCCTTCGCCGGCATGACGAGAAAAACAGGTGCTTCCGGATTTCCCCGGACAGCAGTGCGCGTAGGCGGGAATGACGAATAAATCAGAGGCTCCTTTAATAGTATAGTAAAAGCGTTATAATTCTTTGATTATGAGAATAAGGACGCTTGTATTGACTTTTTAGCTGGTTTAGTATAATGAGAGCGAATTAGTTCATTTTATGTGAGAAATGCGGCGTTCAGGCTATTCTATGGAAACTTTGTCGGGATTGGGTAAAGTGGATCGCTTGCGGCTGTCAAGGCTGCTGCGCGGCACGGCAGGCACGATTTCGGTGAGTGATGGGGCTGAGGCGCTTGGTCTGCCGCGGGTCGCGACCGCCAAGCTGCTTGCCCGCTGGGCGGCCAAGGGGTGGCTGTCGCGCGTCCGCCGAGGGCTCTACGTACCGGTACCGCTGGAATCGGGCACGGCGGACGTGCCGCTGGAGGATGCCTGGCCGGTGGCCGTTCGATTGTTCGCGCCGTGCTATATCGGCGGCTGGAGTGCGGCGGAATATTGGGGCCTGACCGAGCAGATTTTCCGCTCCGTCGTGGTGCTGACGACGCAACGACCACGCGAGCGCCGGCCGCGAATCAAGGGCACCGACTTTTTCCTGCGGACAATCCCCGAAAGGGCAATGTTCGGCTTGAAGTCCGTCTGGAGAGGACAGACGAAGGTTCAGGTCTCCGATCCAAGCCGTACCGTGCTGGACTTCCTCGACGATCCACAACTCGGCGGTGGTATTCGGGCCGCCACGGACATGTTCAGGAATTATCTCGATTCCGAACAGAAAGATATGGATCGGTTGCTGGACTATGCGAAGCGCCTGGACAACGGCGCAGTTTTCAAACGCCTGGGATTCCTGCTCGAACTACTGGCACCGAGTGAAACGGCGGCCATCGCCGGCTGCCGCAAAGGCTTGACTGCCGGCAATGCGAAGCTGGACCCTGCCCTGCCGTCCCCAAGTCTGGTGACTCGTTGGCGTTTGCTGATGCCGGAACAATGGAAAGAGGAATTTCGGCGTGATTAGCCACCAGGAAATAATGGATTTTGCGCGGGAATTCTCCCTCGCTCCGCAGATCGTCGAGAAAGACTATGTGCTGGGTTGGCTGCTGGCCGGTATTTCGGCACATCCTGCCTTGGCAGATAGCTGGGCATTCAAGGGTGGAACCTGTCTGAAGAAATGCTACTTTGAAACTTACCGGTTTTCGGAAGACTTGGATTTTACGCTCACGAATCCGGATCACCTCGGAGAAGATTTTCTCGTGGAAGTTTTCTCTCAGATTTCGGAATGGACCATGGAGCAAAGCGGTATCGAAATGCCACGCGAAACTCTGCGGTTCGAGGTTTACGAAAACCCGCGCGGCAAGAAGTCTGTTCAAGGTCGTATCGGATATCGCGGACCGATGAGCCGCCGTGGCGATGTACCGCGGATCAAACTCGATCTGACGAATGATGAAGTACTGGTCCTCGAGTTAGCGCGCCGGCCGGTTCATCATCCATACTCCGATAACCCGCCGAACGGCATCGAAATCGGCTGTTACGCCTTTGAGGAAGTGTTTGCCGAGAAAATCCGCGCCCTCGCGGAGCGTGAACGGCCACGCGATTTGTACGATGTCGTGCACCTGTACCGCCACGACGAATTGCGGCCCGACCGCGCTCAAGTAGTGCAAGTGCTTCAAGAGAAATGTACGTTCAAGGGCATCCCTGTTCCCGATTTTCAACAGCTTGATGAAAGTCCGCATCGGGTGGAGCTTGAAGCCGAGTGGGCGAACATGTTGGCGCACCAATTGCCCGTTCTGCCCGCGTTTGCGCAGTTCTGGCAGGAACTTCCCGCGTTGTTTGAATGGCTGCATCGCAGGATGGAAAGACCTTCTCGTCCTGCCATTCGCGCGCCGGGGCCCAGAATAGACGAAACGTGGCGACCGCCGGCGATGGGTACTGCCTGGAATATGCAGGCGCCGCTGGAAATCATCCGCTTTGCCGCCGCCAACCACTTGTGCATTGATCTTGAATACCGGGATCAACGCGGGCGCACAAGCAATAGACTCATCGAGCCCTACTCATTGCGGCGTTCGCAGGAAGGCAACCTCCTGCTGTACGCGGTCAAGCATGAAACCGGGGAATCCCGCTCTTATCGCGTCGATCGCATTCTTGGAGCGGAGGCTACCCGGACTTCATTTGTTCCCCGGTTTCAGATCGAATTGACGCCCGTTGGGCCCATTTCCGCACCGACTTTGACAAGGCCGCAATCGGTTTATTCTCCCAGCCGCGATCCACGTCCCAGGTCAACTGTTCGCCGTCACGGGCGCGTAGGCACCACACATGGGATGAAATACGTGTTTCGCTGCACCGTGTGCCATAAACTGTTCTACAGGAAATCCTACGATGCTTCTCTGAATGCGCACAAGAACAAACGAGGTCTACCCTGCCCGGGCCGGATTGGAATACATGTAAAGACGACATATCGGTGACTTATGACGCCCGCCAACATCGTTCAGAAACTCTGGAACTACTGCAACGTCCTGCGCGACGACGGCATGTCCTACGGCGACTATGTCGAGCAGTTGACCTACTTGTTGTTCCTGAAGATGGCGGACGAGCGTACACGGACACCGTATGGGCAGGAAAGTCCGGTGCCCAAAAAGTGGTCGTGGCCGGAGTTGCGGCGCCAGGACGGCGACGAACTGTTCGATCATTACCGCCATACCCTGGAGGCACTGGGCAACAAGAAGGGCCTGCTCGGGCTGATCTTCAACAAGGCGCAGAACAAGTTCCAGGATCCGGCCAAGCTGCGGCGGCTGATCGTGGACCTCATCGACAAGGAAATCTGGGTAACGATGAGCGCCGACGTGAAGGGCGACGCCTACGAGGGGCTGCTGGAGAAAAACGCGCAGGACACCAAGTCCGGCGCCGGGCAATACTTCACCCCGCGCCCGTTGATTCAGGCGATGGTGGACTGCGTGGCCCCGAAGCCGGGGGAGACCCTCTGCGATCCGGCCTGTGGCACCGGTGGCTTTCTGCTCGCGGCCCACGATTACGTCGCGAACCACAATCCGCATTTGAGCAAGGATCAACGCCGCATGCTCAAGGAGGAAACCTTCAAGGGCTGGGAGTTGGTGCAGGCGACGGCGCGGCTGTGCGCCATGAACTTACTCCTCCACGGCATCGGCAGCCAGGATTTTGAGCCTGTTGTGGTGTCAGATTCGCTCGCCGCCGACCCCGGCGACCGTTTCGACCTGGTGCTGACCAATCCGCCCTTCGGCAAGAAGAGCAGTACCACGATTGTCGGCGAGGACGGCAAGGTCGGCAAGGAGCGCGATTCCATCGAGCGCGCCGACTTCTGGACGACGACATCCAACAAGCAGCTCAACTTCGTTCAGCACGTGAAGACATTACTCAAGCAAAACGGACGTGCCGCCGTCGTCGTGCCCGACAACGTGCTCTTCGAGGGCGGTGCCGGCGAGACCATCCGTCGTAAGCTCCTGCATGAATGCGACGTCCACACCCTGCTCCGCCTGCCGACCGGCCTGTTCTACGCCCAGGGCGTCAAGGCGAACGTGCTGTTTTTCGACAAGAAACCGGCCTCGGAGACCCCGTGGACCAAAAAGCTCTGGATCTACGATCTTCGCACCAACCAGCACTTCACGCTCAAGACCCATTCGTTGAGGCGCGATGATCTGGACGAATTCGTGAAGTGTTACAACCCGGCCAACCGTCATCAGCGCAAGGCGACCTGGTCGGAAAAGGCCGCCCCTCACCCCGGCCCTCTCCCCACAAACGGGGCGAGGGGGCAACAGGGCCGCTGGCGTGCCTACAGCTACGACGAGATCGTTGCCCGCGACAAGGCGAGCCTCGATATCTTCTGGCTCCGTGACGAGAGTCTCTCCGACACCGACAATCTGCCGCCGCCCGACGTGATCGCCCAGGAGATTGTCGAGGACCTGGAAGCCGCACTGGAACAGTTCCGTGAAATCGCCGCCGACCTGGATACCGACTCAATAAAAACGCGCAGCAGGTAACAGCCTTCACTGGATTCCGGATCGCGCTTATACGCGTCCGGAATGACGAAGAATGTCAGGGTGGTCGTTCCACCGCGATCTGACTGAAGAATCCCCCTCCGGCTCCCCCTTCCGGCCTGCGGCCGCAAAGGGGAGGGAATTCTTTGCAAGTGGGCCAGGTGCGTGGTCACTGCGCCTTCCGGCGGCGGCGCGGCGATTGCGGCCGCACCAGGATCCACAATGCCGCCACGTACGCAAACACGACAACGTATGCCACGGCGAACACCCACAGCGGCAGCGGCCAGTAGAGCACGCGGTTGATCCAGCCGGCGATCAGCGGCTGGGCGCTCTCCGCGCGGGAAAGCTCGCCCTGCCAGAGGGTCAGAAAACACGCGCGGCCGACGAGCGCCTGCGCTGCCACCACGGCGAGACTCAACAGATGCGCCAGCCGCCACCAGAACTCGCGCACCCAACGCCAGCCGCGCCACGCGCCGATCGGAATGAGCACGCAGCCGGCGACGTTGAAGGCGATGATCGCCACATGCAGCAACAGGATCAGGTATGCAGTCATGAGGTTGGCCCGTCGCTCACCGGCCTCAGCCGTTTTCCCACCGGCTTCGGTGTTTCATTATCCCGTATCCCGCAGGTACTCCGGGGGAGCAGGCCTGCAGTCGATGTGATTCGAACTCCGCATCATGTCCTTTGCGCCTTGCCCGTGTTCCCCGCCTGCCGGCAAGATGCCGGCGCTCCCATCCCCGCACGATCCGCCGGTAATTCCCGCTGCCGGCGCTCCCCCGGCTAATCGAAGGGATCGCGCAGGGTGATGGTGTGGTCGCGATCGGGGCCGGTGGAAATCATGGCGATGGGCACGCCGGCGAGTTCTTCGATCTTCTCGAGGTAGGCGCGGGCGTTGGCCGGCAGGTCGCTGTAGCGGGTGACGCCGACGGTGGAGCTTTGCCAACCGGGCAAATCGATGTACTCGGGCTCGGCGCCGACGCAGGTTTCATCGCTGACTGGTGCATCTTCAAGCCGTTTGCCGCCGTTGCGGTAGGCGACGGCGATGCGGATGGAATCGAGTTCGTCGAGCACGTCGAGCTTGGTCACGGCCAACGCGCTCAGGCTGTTGTTGATGATCGCCCGACGCATGACGACGGCATCGAACCAGCCGCAGCGGCGCGGTCGTCCGGTGGTGGCGCCGAATTCGTTGCCGCGGCGCGCCAGCGTCTCGCCCATGATGTCGAACAGTTCAGTTGGAAAGGGTCCGCCCCCGACGCGGGTGGTGTACGCCTTGACCACGCCGAGTACGGCGTCGATGTCGCGCGGGCCGATGCCCGAGCCGGTGGCCGCCGCACCGGCCGTGGTGTTGGAGGAGGTCACGAACGGATAGGTGCCCAGATCGATGTCGAGCAGCGTGCCCTGCGCGCCTTCGAAAAGAATGTTTGACCCTTCGTTGCGCAGGCGTTTCAGTTCGCCGGCCACGTCGCCCACCAGCGGCCGCAATGCTTCGGCATACTCGAGGTAGCGTTCGAGCGTTTGCTGAAAATCAGTGCTCGGGGCACGGAAGTAATTCTTGAGAATGAAATTGTGATAGTCGAGCACTTCGCCGAGCTTGGCCGCGAAGCGCTCGCGCTTGAACAGATCGCCGACGCGCACGGCGCGGCGCGCGACCTTGTCCTCGTAGGCCGGCCCAATGCCGCGCCCGGTGGTGCCGATGGCGGCGGCGCCCTTGGCTTTTTCACGCGCCCTGTCAAGAGACCCATGCGACGGGAGAATCAGCGGGCAGGCGGCGCTGATCGTCAGGCGGCCCCGGGCCGGCACACCCTCCTTTTCGAGCAGGTCCAGCTCCTCGAACAGGGCCGCGGGATCGAGCACGACGCCGTTGCCGATCAGGCAGCGCACGTTTTCGCGCAGCACCCCCGAAGGCACCAGGTGCAGCACGGTACGTTTGCCGCCGACGACGATCGTGTGGCCGGCGTTGTGCCCGCCCTGGAAACGCACGACCGCCTGCGTACGCTCGGTAAGCAGATCGACCAGTTTGCCTTTCCCTTCGTCGCCCCACTGGATACCGACGACGACGACGCTTTGACTCATGATGGTAGTCCCATGTTTGAAATCCTAGGCAATGAAACGCAGGGTGTAAAGCACGGCTATTCCCGCGACGATGGCGCACAGGCCGGCTACACGCAGACCTCGGTCGCTGACGCCCAACAGGGTGACGACACCACGGCGGAAAAGGCGCGGACTCAGAAACGGGAGTATGCCTTCCAGGATGACGGCAACGGCCACGGCAACAAGGAGAATATGAAGGACGCTCATTGCGAATCTTTCGAGGATTTCGCCATATCGTCCAGGGCCTTGAACCAGGGGCTGTCCATCGAAAGCACGAGAATTCGAGTATTGCTTTTCAACGCATCCGCCTTGCTTTGAAGCTCGAGGTAATAGTCGAAAAACTCCGGCGCCTTGCGCGCCACCGGGCCATAAATGCCGGCAACGCGGGCCTGACTTTTGCCCGTGATCCTTGCCGCCTCCTGCTTCGCATCGGCGACAAGCCTTGCACTCTTGGCTGTTGCCTCGCCGAGAATGACGGCACGTTCGGCCTTTGCGGATTTCCGTGCGGCTGCGACCCGCGTCTGCACGGCTGCCGCCATGGTCGCACTCACCTTGTCCGCAAGCTGCTTCGGAACGTTGGCGGTCGTCGGCGTGGCCTCCAATACCGTTACCCCGGTCCCGGCGGCAACGTCCCGGATCGCCTCCGTCATGTCGGCGCCGAGCTTTTCGCTGGGCCCGGAGAGAAAATCCCGGGCGCTGCCTGCGCTCATCGCTTTGCGCAACACGGGCTCGAGTGCCTTCTTCATGCGTTGATTCAGGACGGAGACATCCCCCCCGGTGGCTTCGTAGTATCGGCGCGGGTCGGTAATTCGCCACACTACCGCATAGTCGGCGGCCAGGCCACTCTTCCGATCTTCGTGCAGCCACACCCGGCCCCGGCTCACCCGGGCGCGAGTATCCAGCCGCACGAGGCTTTGGAACAACGGCAGCTTCCAGTGCAAGCCGGCGCTGGAATTAACGGCCGTCACTTTGCCGTTGTGAAGTTCCAACGCCGCTTCACCGGGCCTGACGGTGTAGGCGGCAAGGGCAAGCACAATGATCACGGCGATCAATACCGCGACGGCTATCAGCGGGCCCGTGTATGCGGTCTTCATGAACCGCTCCCCCCGCGATTGGACGCGGCGGCAGCCGGCTTGCTGCCGGACTCACTGGGTCCGGGGGTTTGAGCGCTTGCCGCCGCGGGCGGGAGCGTCACGCTGTGCACCGATCCCGAGACCACCACCTTGGGAAGTTCGGCCAGGGTGGCGAACAGCAACTCCGAGCGCAGCACCTTCCGGATGGTGGCCGGGGCCTTCTGCCAGGCCGGCAACAGGGCCTGGAAGTGCGCAAGACGGATTCGGGCAAGCGCCTCGCGCGCCTTGGCCTGCTGTTGTGCGTTCGCTATGATTGTGCTCGCCTTGCGGCCTGCCGCCAACACCTTGTCCTCGGCCTCGGCCCGCGCCTTTTCCAGCGCTTCCTGGTTGCTTTTCATGAGTTCGGCAAGCTGCCGGGTCTCGTCGGTCACCGCCGCCGGCGGCTCGATATGCCCGATATCGACGGAACGCACGGCGATACCCGCCTGGGCAGACTCAAGCCCGGCGATGATCCGACGCTCGAGATGCTGCTCCAATTCGGCGGTCTTGTTGGTGCGCAGGTCTTCCAGGCTCTGTTCGCGTGCAGCGCGCGCAAGCGCCGCATCGGCAAGCGAGGCGACAAGCACGTCGGGTTGGCTGCTCCCGAAAATATACTTTCGCGGATCGCTGATGCGGTAGTCCACGGTCAAGCGGACGGTAGAGACTTTGCCGTCACCGGCAAGAACCAGTGCATGCTGGCTGATCGAACGGTCAATGCTCAGATTCACCGTCTCCTGGTTGCCGATTGGCCATGGCCAATGCCAGTGCAGGCCGGGCCCCGATATTCCCGCGAAGGCGCCGAAGCGCATCGTAACCGCCTTGTGTGAATCGGGTACGCGATAAAAGCCGGTGATCAGCCATATACCGATCAGGACGATCGGCACGATCCACCACAGCCGCAATCGCCGGCTGCCGCCGGGCCTCGGCGAATGACTCAAACGACCGCGTATGCGTTGCCAGGCGCGACGAAACCACTCGTCCAGGTCCGGCGGGCCCTTTTCCGGGTCACGCCACGGGTCACGATCGCGCCCTGGTTCATGCCAACTCATCTATTCTCCCTTGTCGCCGCGCGCATTGACCCAGAGCAAGCCGGGCAAGTGTAGCAAATCGCGACACGGAAACTTCAGTTGTCGGATCAGCAGACAGCGACGTTGCCGGATTCTTCGGGAGCAAGTTCTTGTAACAATCGATCCAGCGCGGACTCACGCAAACGGACATCCATGACCCAGCCTCCCTCGGGGCGCTGGGTCTCCCCGGTTACCGCGCCCAATTCGAACAAACGTGCGCGCAAGCGACCCGCCCCGGGAGCCAGGCGAAGCCGCAAGGGCTTGTGCACGACACCCAGAAGCCGCGCGATCGATTCCCGCAGGGCTTCCAGCCCCCTGCCCTCGCGAGCCGAGACGTACACCCGTTCCGGTCCTTCATCGCTGCGCGGGTGCAAGCCCAGCGCTGCGTCGATGAGATCGCACTTGTTGTACACCTCAATCTGCGGCAATCCCCCCGCCCCGATTTCCTCGAGCACCTGGTTGACGATTTCAATACGTGCGTCTCGTTCGCCTGCAGCCGAGTCGATCACATGGACGAGCACGTCGGCGTCGCGGGCCTCGGTCAAGGTCGCACGGAAAGCCTCGATCAACTCATGCGGCAACCGGCTCACGAACCCCACGGTGTCGGCCACCACCGCCGGGCCGATGCCTGGAACGGATATGCGGCGCAGCAAGGGGTCGAGCGTGGCAAACAACCGGTCGGCCGCCACGGCGCTGTCGCCGGTCAGGGCGTTGAACAATGTCGTCTTGCCGGCATTCGTATAACCCACCAATGCCACGACCGGCGTGGCGGTACGGCGGCGTTGCTCACGGCCTTGTACGCGCTGGCGCTGCACCCGCTCGAGACGCCGGGTCAGGTACGTGATGCGCTTGCCGATGAGGCGGCGATCGGTCTCGAGCTGGCTTTCGCCGGGCCCGCGCAGGCCGATACCGCCCTTCTGGCGTTCCAGGTGGGTCCAGCCACGAACCAAGCGAGTGGACAGGTAACGCAACTGCGCGCGCTCGACCTCGAGCCTGCCCTCGAAGGAGCGGGCCCGTTGCGCGAAAATATCGAGGATCAGGCCGGTGCGGTCCAGCACCCGGCATCCGACCAGACGTTCCAGATTGCGTTCCTGTGCCGGAGACAACTCGGCGTCAATCAACACCAAGCCGGCGTTCGTTTCGGCTACCCGTGCGGCCAACTCGAGAATCTTGCCCCGGCCGATGAAGGCATGTGCATCCGGCTTCAAGCGGCGGCTGTCGATGCTGCCTGCAACCGTAACGTTCGCGGCATGGGCAAGAGAGGCAAACTCCTCGTGATCGTTATCGATGCCGCCCGCGCCTGCTGCGCAGTAAACGAGAACGGCATGATCGGAAATGCTTGTCACGCCCCTCGCGTTGCCTCCGGCTTGATCATGATGCAGCGGGTGCTTCTTCCTCGTTTTCGTCCTCCGATGCGCGCCTGGCCCCCTCCTCGGACGATCTCTCCTCGAACTCGCCTTCGTTGTAACGCGGCAAGTGGAAGCGACGGGCCGGTTGGACCGTCGACACTGCGTGCTTGTAAACCATCTGGCTGGAAGCGTTCCTGAGCACGATCACGAATTGATCGAAAGCTTCGATCTGGCCGGTGAGCTTGATGCCGTTGACGAGATATACGTTGACGGGGACACCCTCTTTTCTGAGCAGGTTGAGGAACGGGTCCTGCAGGCTGTGTGGTTTGGCCATCTCTTGTCTCCAATAGTTGTATGTAAGCGTTACGAGTACGTTGAAAAATCGTACTCTTGACGCGGCAAAAAGCAGGCCGCTATTACGGGTTCATCTTAGCATGCGACGCCCCTTCAAAGGCTTGCTCGTAAATCTGTTTGAGTGCCTTCGGGGCCCAAGGTTCACTGTCGCGGGCATCGACTCGAATCGCACTGCAATCGCGCTCGCGGCGCAACCAGGTGAGCTGGCGCTTGGCGTAGCGCCGGGTCGCCACCACGGCGCGGCGCGAAGCCTCGTCATAACCGCAATCGCCCGCCAGCCACGCAAGCATCTGACTGTAACCGACCGACCGCAGTGCGGGCAGTTCCCGGTGCAGATCCTCGCGCCCGTACAGCGCCCGCACTTCCTCCACCAGGCCCTGTTCCAGCATGGCCACGAAACGCGACTCCAAGCGCTCGTCGAGGGCGCTGCGATCCTCGGGCAACAATGCGCATTTGCGAAAATCGAAATCCGCTCGCTCCCCGGCCTCCGCATGCAAACGACTGGGCGGCTCGCCGCTCAACCGGTACAACTCCAGGGCGCGCTCCAGGCGCTGGCGATCGTGCGCGTGGATGCGCGCCGTCGTTTCGGGATCGAGCGCCGCCAATTCGCGATGCAAGGCCGACCAGCCCTCCCGCCGGGCGCGCTCCCGAATCGTTTCGCGCACGTCCGGGTCGGCCGGAGGCATTGGCGATAAACCGTCAATCAAGGCACGGAAATAGAGAAAAGTGCCGCCGACAAGAATCGGCAATCTTGCGCGGCCGAGAATCTCGCCGATAACGGCCCGGGCATCGTGTGCAAATTCCGCCGCACTGTACGGCTCGGCAGGATCGCGGATGTCGAGCAGGTGATGCGGCACGCGCGCGCGCTCGGCGGGAGTCGGTTTGGCGGTGCCGATGTCCATGCCGCGATACACCATGACCGAATCCACACTCACGATTTCCGCCGGCACGCGCTCGGCCAGCGCCACGGCCAGGGCGCTCTTGCCGATGCCGGTCGGCCCCATCAGGCACAGCACCCGAGGCTTGTTGCCGTTACTCACCTTGTTGCAATCCGTAGGCGCGGTCCATGGCCGCGTCAGAATCCGGTGTTGCATTGGTTGCGGACATGGCCCGCTCCTGCACCGGCTCCGGGCCACCTCTCTTTCATTGCCCGCGGCGGAAGAATTTGTCCAACTCCTCGAGCGAGAATTCCACCCAGGTCGGCCGTCCGTGGTTGCATTGATCGCTGCGGGGCGTCGTCTCCATGCGCCGCAACAGGCCCTCCATTTCCGCCAGGGTCAAACGTCGCCCGGAGCGCACCGCCGCGCGGCATGCCACATCCGCCAGGACCCGATCGGCCAGTGAGGAAACCAGCCGGTCATCTTCACCGGCCTTGCCCAACGCATCGGCCACTTCGCCCACCAGCCCGGCCGGGTCCAACCCCGCCAGCAGCACCGGCACGGAGCGCACCGCCACGGCGCCAGGGGCAATGCGATCGAGCTCGAAGCCGAGCTTTCCGAGCAGCGCTTCGGCATCGAGCAAGGCGTCCACGGCCAGGGGGTCGAGGGTGGCCTCGACCGGCACCAGCAGACGCTGCGCAGCCCCGCGCCCGCCCTCGTCCCAAGCACGCTTGAGCCCTTCGTACAGCACCCGTTCGTGCGCCGCGTGCGTGTCCACCAAAATCAGCCCCTTGTCGCTCTCGGCAACGATGAACAAGCTGCCCAACTGCCCGAGCGCGCGTCCCAGTCCCGACGGCGGAGCTGTCGGCGGCGCGGCGCGAAGCGCCCCCATCCGAGGGGCGGCGCCGGCGGAAGCTTCGGCCTCGGCGGCTCGATAGCCCGCAGCAGGTTCGCCCGCCGCCAGCTTCGTCCAGTCGAAGCCGCGGGCTTCCGGCTCGGGTCCGGATGCCGCGGTCGAGCGCCGGTCCGCCGTATCGGCCGCGGGTCTCGCCCCGTCCCGGGCCATCGGATGCGTGCCGGAAAGCGACGCCGAGACGGCCTCGCGAACGGTTGCATAGACCGCGCGCTGATCGCGAAAACGCACTTCGTGTTTGGCCGGATGAACGTTGACATCCACGGCATCCAGCGGCAACTCCAGGAACAGGATCCAGGCCGGTTGACGCCCATGGAAAAGAACGTCTCGATAGGCATCGCCAATGGCATGCCTCAGCGCGCGGTCATGCACCCAACGGCCATTGACAAACAAATGCTGCGCCGGTTTGCGCCCGCCCCCTGCCTGGGTGGGCCGTTCCACCCAGCCGCGAACCGTCAGCGGCCCGCGCAGCGCATCGACGGCCAGCATGACGCCTGCGAAATCCGCACCCATCACCGCCGCAAGACGCTCCGCGGGCGTCCCCGACGCGGCCTTCAGGAGAGTCCTGCCATTGTGTCTGAGCGTGAAGGCAACCGCCGGGTGCGCCAGCGCCAGGCGCCGCACCGCTTCGGCGACATGGGCGAATTCGGTCGCTTCGCGGCGCAGAAACTTGCGCCGCGCCGGCACGGAAAAAAACAGCTCCTCGATCGTGATCGTCGTTCCGGCAGGTTGGGCTGCCGGCCGCACCGTCTCGTCCACACGAGCCGCGTCGGCCTCGACAAGCCAGCCTGCCTCACTGCCGGCTTGACGGGAAGCCAGGCGCAGGCGCGCCACCTGCGCAATGCTGGCGAGCGCTTCGCCACGGAAGCCGAAACTGCCGATGCGTTCGAGCGCCTCCGCCGAGGCAAGCTTGCTGGTGGCGTGCGGCGCCAGAGCGAGCGCAAGTTCCCCGCGAGCGATGCCCTCGCCATCGTCGCTGACGACAATCTTGCGCACGCCGCCGGCCTCGACCGCGATGTCGATGCACGATGCCCCGGCGTCCAGGCTGTTCTCCGCCAACTCCTTGACCACCGAAGCCGGACGCTCGATGATTTCGCCCGCCGCGATCTGGCTGGCCAACGCCTGGTCCAGAATGCGAATACTCACGCGCCGTCCTTCAATTCGTTCACTACCCCCTCGGCGCATGCGGTCCATGCGCGCCCACGCAGCCGGCGACCCCTGCCGGCATGCTCCAATTCCAATTCCAGGTCGAAAACGATCGGGTTTCCGCCGCCGCGCTCCGGCCATTCGACCAGAAACAAGGCAGGCTCTTCGACGATGTCCTCCAACCCGGGGAGAGTCGCGTCTTCCACCGATTCGAGCCGGTACAAGTCCATATGATAGGCCGGACCTCGCGCCGTGGCGTAGGGTTCGATCAAGGTGTAGGTCGGGCTGGGAACCGGACCTGCCACGCCCAGGCCGCGCAGCAACGCGCGCGCCAGTGTGCTCTTGCCGGCGCCCAGCGAACCGCCCAGTGCAATGGCAAAACGGCCTTCGCGTGGCAACGCGTCAGCCAACCGGCGGCCGAAAGCCGTCGTCGCCTCTGCATCTTCCAGAAATTGTTGCAACTCGTTGCCTTCAGCCATGGCTCAACGCATCAAGTGAGACCGCAGAGATCGCACGGAACGGGGCATACATGCTTGTCCTGCCTGTGCGTTTCGCTGCGGTTGCGGTGTCATCGTGCCGGGAACAGGCGAAATCCGATGCAAGCGACGCCCTTCGGATGCCGCTTCCGTCGGCATGAGGATACACGGAAAGTTTCCGATCCATCCTCTGCCACTCCATGCCGGCCCTGCGATTTGTGCCTGAACTGCGGTGCATGGAAGCGGCGCGATGGAACATCGAACTTCAGGGGTTGACCAGAACGCGAAGCTCGGCGATGACATCCCCGGCGAGCAGTCCGCGTTCACCCGCCCCGGTGGCGCGATCGGCGGCCGTCGCATGCAGCCACACACCGAGCCGCGCGGCCGCCGCCGGCTCGAGGCCCTGCGCGAGCAGACCCGCAATGATCCCGGTGAGGGCATCGCCCATGCCGCCCGAGGCCATGCCGGGATTGCCGCGATCGCAAAGATACGGCGGATCGTCATCCGGTGCACCGATCAGCGTGCCCGCGCCCTTGAGCACCACCACGGCGCGGTAGCGCTCCACCAACCGCGCCAGCGCGGCAAAACGATCCCGTTCGATGTCGGCCGCCGTGGTGTCGAGCAGTCGCGCCGCCTCTCCGGGATGCGGAGTCAACACCCAGTTGTCGCGCACCCGCGGCTCGGCCGCCAACAGGTTCAGGCCGTCGGCATCCAGTACCGTCGGTTTGTCCAGCGCGAGCGCCTGTTTCCATAATCTTCGCCCCCACTCGCCCTGCCCCAGTCCCGGGCCGAGCGCGACGACGCCGGCGCGTTCCGCAAGCACACCAGGCAGGGTCCCGTCGAGCGTGGCATGCGCCATCAGTTCCGGCCGGGCGGCGAGCAGGGCCGTGACGTGTTCGGGTCGGGTGAGCACGCTTACCATGCCCGCGCCGACCCGCTGGGCGGCCTCGCCGGCGAGCCGAACGGCACCGCCGGTGCCGGAATTGCCGCCGACGACGAGTACATGTCCGTAGAGGCCCTTGTGGGCGCCGCGATCCCGCGCCGGCAACAAAGCATCCGCGAGGGACGGCGGGATACGCCGCGCGGCGATGCGCAAATCCCTTTTCCATCCTTCCGGCACCCCGAGCCGGTCAAAAACGATTTCACCTGCCACGCTTGGCCCCTTGCCCGTGAACAAGCCCGGTTTGAGGCCGATGAAAGTCACGGTGAGTTCGGCGCGTACCACCGGGCCCGGCGCGGCGCCCGTGTCGGCAAAAAGCCCGGAGGGAACATCCAGCGCCGCCACCGGCACCCCGGCCGCGTTGATGGCTTCGATCATCCCCGCGGCTTCACCTTCGGGCGCGCGCGACAAGCCGATGCCGAAAAGCGCGTCCACGATCAAGTCGGGCGCAAAAACCGCCGCCTCCTCCACCGTGATCTCCCGGCCGCCGGCGGCCTGCCAGGCCTCGGCCGCGGCGGCGGCGATGCCTCCTGCGCGCGGCTTCCCGAGTGCGATCACACATACATCGAAACGCGCCTCGAGCGCCAGGCGTGCCACCACATAACCATCGCCGCCATTGTTGCCGCCGCCGGCACACACCACCCAACCCATGCATACCGGCCTTGCGGCGCCGCTCGCGGCGAAGGCGGCGCAACGCCGGGGTGGAAGC
>JAKDMP010000050.1 GCA_030452225.1 Gammaproteobacteria bacterium | reverse complement strand
CGCGATAGACTGGCGCGATCTACAAGCTGCGATATCAAAACCTGCCTCATTATGCTACATTCCCAAGTTCGTTCAATAACTTGCAAGACAGCGCCGGTCGGCCTCGTGAATAATGCAGGCTAGATGCTTGCGATTTTCGTGGTGTAGACGACCGGGCCGGTCGGAAGCCCGGTAGGCGATCCGCCGGCGGGTTCGACGCTCACCGCCAACCCCTTGGCCGATTCAAGGGCGTGCAGCATGTCCCCCGAGAGCGACTCGCCCGCTGCGCCCGAGGCCGGCAACAAACCAAGCGAAACCGGTTCAGCACCGCCTCCAGGTAACATCCACAGCTCATAACTCTTGCCCGGCGGTGGCTTCACGACGCCTACCGCCTGCATGTGGATGCGCTCGCCGCGCACGGTAATCACCCAGCGCGGGGCGCCCTGTTCGGTGGCAATCACGGCGACCTCGCTCGGCGCCGCAACGGGCGCGGGGCGCGAGAGATACAACCCGAGCATGACAAAGAAAGCCACCGCGGCGACGCCGGCCGTCATGAATCCCGTGACCGCCCAGGGCTTCCAGGCAAAAAGCGCAGGCTTGCTTGCGCGTCCCGCGCGGATCCCGCGAGCGATTCTTCGCCACGCGCGCGCGGGAGGCATCACCGGCGTCGCCGCACGGGCGAGCGGCGCGAGGCGCTCTTCCCACTCGGCCACCGCGCGCACGAAATCGGGACGCGCGAGCAGCAAGCGCTCGAAGCGGAAACGCGCCCGCCCGCGCAACTGCCCGAGCACGTATTTGCCGGCCAGCAGGTTGCGAAGTTCGTCACTCCCGTAGTTCATCGTTCCAGGCACCGCTTGAGGCTCGCCAGCGCACGGCGCACCCAGCTCTTGACCGTGCCGAGCGGGGCATCGAGGCGCGCGGCGATCTCCTCCTGTGTACGTCCTCGAAAATAGGCGAGCAGGAGGCAGGAACGTTGATCCCCGGACAGCGCGTCGAGGCATTCACGCAAACGGCGGTATTCGGCCGCACTGCGCGGCAGTTCGGCGCCTTGCGCATCCCCCATGGCCACCGCGGCCGCGTCACAGGCGGCGAGTAGCTCGTCGGGATCGAGATTGACCTCGCGCCGCTCGCGCCGCAGGATGTCCAGGGCCCGGTAGCGGCCGATCGCAAACACCCAAGTGGAGACGCGCCCGCGACTGGTCCGATACTCCGAAGCCTTTTGCCATACGCTCACGAATGTCTCCTGCAGGGCTTCCTCGGCGAGGTCCCTTCGTTGGAGAATACGCAGCAGCAGGCCGAATAGTTGCGGGGAAAGCGCGGAGTAGAGCGATTGGAGCGCCGCTTGCTCGCCGCGCGCACAGCGCGCCATCCAGCCCAAAAGCTCACTATCCGCCCGTTCCTGTTCTGCTTGGTGCATGGTCGGTTGCGCAGCGATCGTCCAATCGTGTACCACTCTTTTACCACGTTTGCCCTCCCCGAAGCGAGCGGCCCCGTAAACACGGTATAGTCTGGATCGGTATTGACGGCTGTGCGGCTCATGCGCTTTATTATCCTCGCTCTGTTCACGCTGGTCCCTTTCCTTTTCAACCTCACGGCCTGTGCCGCGACCGTGCCGCCACAGACGCTGCAGTCCGCCTCGAAGACGTCGCAGGCATCCGCCGAGTTGGCCGATGCACGGCTTCAAGCCATCGTCGCTCGGGACTGGCAAAACCGGATGCGGAACAACCCGCGCGCGCCATCGGGCAAGGGCCCACTGTGGCCCGACGTGAGCAAGGCCCATGAGCACAAGGTTGCCGCCCGGAAGCGGGCCACGCTCAAGGCACTGCATGAAATCGATCCCGCCAGGTTGAGCCCGTCCAACCAGCTCACCTGGCGGCTGCTCGAGTATCAGTTGCAGGACGCCATCGCGGGCGCCGCCTACGACGCCGCCGCCCAGGGACTGATCACCCAGCTCTGGGGACCGCAATTGATGAGTACCCGCATCAAGCAGATGAATTTTTCATCGCTCGAGGATTACCAACACTGGCTCAAGCGCCTGCAAGCCTTCGACGATTACATGGACCGTTTCATCGAACGGTTGCAGCAGGCCGTGAACCACGGCATTACCCAGCCCGAAGCGGTAATGCAGCGCGTGCCCGGAGAAATAGCCGCCAACCTCGTCGACGATCCCACGGCCAGCGCCTTTTATGCGCCCTTCGAGCATATGCCGGACACGATTCCCGCCGCCAAACAAACCGAACTTCGCGCCGCGGCGAAGAAGGCTGTCGCACAAGGGGTGCTTCCGGCCTACCGGCGCCTGCTCGACTTCTTCAACAACATCTATCTGCCCAACGCCCGCGACAAGATCGGCGTCTCCAGTCTTCCCGGCGGCAGGGAATATTACCGCTACCTGGTGCGCCACTACACCACCACCGACATGACGCCCGAACAGGTACACGAGTTGGGGTTGAAATTGGTCGCGCAGATTCACGCTCGCATGAAGAACGTGTTTGACGAGATCGGCTTCCAGGGCAGCTACCAGGATTTCCTGCATTACCTGCGCACCGACCCGAAGTTCTACTACACGGATCCCGACCGGTTGCTCGAAGCCTACCGCGCGGCGACCAAGCGCGTGGATCCCAACCTGACGAAAGTGCTCGGCACCTGGCTTCTGCCGCGCGTGCCCTACGGCGTGCGCCCGATTCCCGCGGCACTCGCACCGAATACCTACCCGGCCTATTCGGTGCCGCCCTCGAGGGACGGCCGGGTGGCAGGTTATGTCGGCGTCAATCTCTACAAGCCGGAGACCCGGCCGAAGTACGCCATCCAGGTGTTGATGTGCCACGAGGGCCGCCCCGGCCACCAGTTGCAGATCCCCGTCGCCAATCAATTGAAGAACCTGCCGAAGTTTCGCCGCTTCGCTTACTACAACGCCTTCGGCGAGGGCTGGGCGCTGTATGCCGAAACCCTTTGCGATACGCTCGGCCTCTACGACAACCCCTACGAGGAGTTCGGCTACCTCAACTACCAGATGTGGCGCGCCGTGCGCCTGGTGGTGGACACCGGCATTCATTACCACGGCTGGAGCCGCGAGCGCGCGGTGAGCTACATGCAGGAGAACACCGCGCTCGCCAACCAGAACATCCAGACCGAGGTGGACCGCTACATCATCTGGCCCGGCCAAGCGCTTTCCTACATGATCGGCGAGCGCACCATCCTTTCGCTGCGCAAGGAAGCGAAAGCGAAGCTCGGCGACCAGTACTCCCTGCGCGCCTTCGACAACGTGGTGATCGGCCAGGGCAGCCTGCCGATGGCGGTGCTCAAGGACGTGGTGCACCGCTGGATCGAGCGCACACTCTCGGGCATGCCGGCGGACCAGTTGCCGTACGCCGGCGAACCGCGTAGTCTGGGCGGGACGATGAACAGTCCCTCTACCGGCGACAACTGCTCGAATGAAACCGTGATGCAATCGGCAAATGGGGATGCGAATTCCCGGCGACGGTCCGCGTTCGCGGTCGACGGCGCGGTGCTGTCGAATCCGACGACCCTCCAGGTCTCCTACAGTGCCGGCTATGAACCCTGCGTCGGCAAGCTCGGCAGGGTCGAAGTCGAGCAGACTTCGAGCACCGTCACGATCACGCTGCATCGGATCCGGCCGCCGGAGTCCGAACAGCCGCAAATGTGCCCGCACTACCGCGTGCTCAAATGGGTCGAGGTCAGGCTCGCCAAGCCGCTCGGCGATCGCAAGATCATCGATGGTTCCAGCGGCAGGGAAGTCGCGCCCGGGAAGGGCGGGCCGAGCGCATTTGAGCCTTGACAAGCCGCCGCGACAACCGCCGCAATCGGTTGAAGGCCAAGCGATGACGACCGTGTTCGATTTTTCCGCCCGCCGCCTCGACGGCCGCGAAGAACCCCTGAGCCGCTATCACGGCAAGGTGCTGCTGATTGTCAATGTTGCCAGCCAATGCGGCTTCACGCCCCAGTACAAGGGGTTGGAAGAACTCTACCAACGCTACAGGCCGCGTGGATTCGAAGTGCTGGGCTTCCCCTGCAACCAGTTCGCCCGCCAGGAGCCGGGGAGTGCCGGGGAGATCGAGGCGTTTTGTGAACGGAACTACGGTGTGAGCTTCCCGCTGTTCGCCAAGATCCGCGTCAATGGCGCCGGCGCACACCCGCTTTACCGTCACCTCAAACAAGCGGCGCCGGGAATTGCGGGGAGCAAGGCCGTCAAATGGAATTTCACCAAGTTCCTGGTCGACCGCGAGGGCCGCGTGGCCGGACGCTTCGCCTCCAGGGACGAGCCGGATACGCTGAACACGGAAATCGAAGCGCTTTTGTGAAGCCGCGCCGGCAAGGATGGCCGGCTTCGCCGAACGGCACCGGACATGGTCGGCGAGACGCCGGCGCTCCTTGTCGCGCAGCTTCGCCGAGCGGAACCGGCGTCGAGACGGGGCGCAGCGGCCAGAAAATTGACGCCGTCGGCGTGTCGCTGTAGACTCGGGCTGCCTCCCACGCAACGGATGAACCGGTTGAACAGGTCCCCCTCTCCGTCCTGGCCAATCCGCCGCATTGCCGCGGCCTCGATTTCATGTCTCGCCTTTCTCGTGCCGGGCGCCGCGTTCGCCGCGGCCGGTAGCGTCACCCTTTCCGATCCGGTGCCGACCCTGCTCGACGGCCCGCAGATCACGACCAACGCCAATCGGCTCGCCGCCGGGGCGCGCCCGGTCGAAGGCGTCGCCGCCGACGGCGTCAGCCGGATCGTCGTCGCCGTGACCGCCGATGCGCCCGGGCAACAGTTCACCTTCACGATCTTCAACGACCAGCTCGCCCCGAGCGCCTCGACCGCCGAAGACGGAGGCCTCGCCCTGCCGGGAGCCGCGGGCGCGGTTCAAAGCCAGGTCGGCACGAGCGCGGTCGCGACGGGTCAGGGGCCGATGGCATTCGTGGTCTACCGCGCGCCGCTCGACTTCGCGCGCGCCGGCGACGGCGCGGCTTCCGAACGCGCCGTCAGCATCCACTGGACGATTGCCGGGAGCAGCGCGTCGGGCGCGATTCCGATCACCATCCTGCGCCCGCCGCTGGTGCTGATCCACGGCCTGTGGAGCAATCCCGCGACCTGGGACCACTTCACGCCGCTGATCGGCGACCCGCGTTTCGCGATCTTCCGCGCCAACTACAACACGCTCGAAGTGCCGCTCCTGATCAGCGGCTCGAGCGCGACGCCGGTGCCCGCCAACGGGCTCGGCTTCGCCTTCAACGCGCGCTACGTCGCGCCGCAGATCGAGTCGTTCGTGCACAGCTTCAAGACGGGCCGCAATCCGGCCAGTCTGCCGGTCGCCGCCGTGCAGGCGGACATCGTCGCCCACAGCATGGGCGGCGACATCACGCGCACCATGCCGCTCGCGCCCGGCTTTGCCAGCGCGACAAGCTTCGGGCAGGGCAACGTGCACAAGCTCATCACGATCGACACCCCGCATCTCGGCACGCCGCTCGCGAAAGCCATGCTGGACAAGGCCAACGGCTGCCTCTACTTCGCATTCCTGATGGAGGGGTTTTATATCCTGCCCTCGCCGGTCACCACCGAAGACGGCCGCTCGATCGGCGGCGCCATGGGCGATCTGATCGGCGACGGCGCGGGCGGCGGACTCAGCCCCGCCCTGCAGGCCATGCAGGCGCCGCCTCCGCAGATGCACACGGCGCCGATCCCGACCGCCTTCGTGGCCGCGATCGCCGGCCCCGACCAGCTGGGCGGCCTCGACTATTGCCACGCGCATTACCAGGACAACCCGGTGCCGAAGCAGTGCGCCAACTACGCCCGCATCGTCAAGGCATGCGGCGGCAATCCGCTGGTAAAGAACATGGTCTCCGGCGCGGACTGGAAGAGCAACGTCATGGGCGGCGAAAGCGACGCCCTCGTTCCCTTCCCGAGCGAAATCAACAACGCGAGCCCCGCGCCGGGCGCGCTCACGGCCATTCACAGCGCAAGCCTCGAACTGCTGGGGCTGGGCGGCCCCGGCGTGCTGCAGCCCGCGGCCGGCGCGCCGGAGCGCGTGATCGCGCTCCTCAACACCTGGATCACCGATGCGGCCTTCGTGGGCCTGCGCTGACGGCGAATGGAGAACGGAACGATGAAGCTTCCCCTCGCGTGCACCCTGAAACCGCTGGCGGCGGTCGCCGCGGCCGCGCTCACGATCGCCGCGGCGGGCTGCAACGGCTCGTCTTCCAACAACGCTCCGCCCGCGCTCGCCTTCATCGCACCGCCGCCCGGCGCCACCGCCGAAGTCGGCAAAGCCTTCGCGGTCACGCTCGACGTCACCCGCCCCGCGGCCTTCGCCAATGGCATCTACGTCGTCGGCCAGGGCGGACTCGGCACCGTGGCCATTCCCACCGAGGCGCCCTACACGGCGACGCTCGCCGTACCCGCCGACCTCGCGCTCGGCAGCTACACCCTGACCGCCGTCGGTACCACCGGCGATTCCTCTTCCGGCCGGGTGACGGCAAGCACGACCATCGAGATCATCCCCAATCCGGCGATCCCGATCAAACTGCAACTGCCGCAGGGCGGGCTCGTGTTCGAGGCCATCGGCGAGCGGCTCCCGATCACCGTCCCCGGCGCCACCAAGGGGCTTGAATACCGATCGAGCACGCCCGCCATCGCCACCGTCTCGAAGGCCGGCATCGTCACCGCGCAAAGCGCGGGCACCGCCTCGATCAGCGTGAGCCTCGACAACGATTTTGTCGGCTCGGTACCGATCAAGGTCCTCGCCCCGGCGCTCCTGCCCGCGCCGGCAAGCCTCGACTTCGCCGATCAGGCCGCGGGCACGACCAGCGCGGCGCAGACCGTGACGGTCACCAACAGCGCCGCCTACCCGGTGAAGATCCTCGCGGTCACGTCCGGAACGGTCTTCCCCGTTACCGGCGACTGCCTGGCCTCCTCGCCGCTTGCGCCCGGCGCCTCCTGCACCCTGAGCGTGAACTTCGCGCCCAACGACAAGGGCGACGTAAACGGCGCCCTCACGATCGCCGGCAGCGCCGTCATCGCCCGGACCCGCATCCTGCTGAGCGGCACGGGAACCTGACTCCGTCCTGATCGAACCGGGGACGCGCCGGCGTCCGTGCGCCGGTCATTGCCTGCCCGGAGCCGCCGGCGAAAGCAAGGCCAAGGGGTCAACACCCGAGGCCAAACGTCTTGATCCACCGGCTGCCGACTGCCGCAAACCCCCGCTGACACGCGTTTGGAGGCTCTTTACATTGCAGTACAATTTGTATAACATATCGTAAACAGGTTCTTGCGAGTCGATACCATGCCATCCGAAGGCGATCCGGTTCATCGCCAGTACAGCGAATCCGTCGCGTTTCGCCTGCCTGCCGGGCTCAAGGCGGAACTGAACCGGCTCGCCGAGCGAAACCATCAATCCCTGGGCGAACTGATGCGGGACTTCGCGCGGCAGCGGCTTGCGCTGGAGCGCCGCCGGACCTTCAGGAGCGAAGCTCGTCGGCAGGCGCAGGAGGCGGCAGCCGTTGCAGAGGATCCGACCGCGGACGAATACGCAATCATGCAGGAACTCGGCGCCGAACTCGATGAGCTGGACAACGAGTGGAGATAGCCCGAGGCGACCTGGTCACCATTGCCTTGTCGGGTGACTACGGCAAGCCCCGTCCCGCCCTCGTGATTCAGGACGACGCGTTCAGCGACCTGCCTTCGGTGGCCGTACTCAGGCTGACCAGTGACGTTCATGATTGGCCGCTGTTTCGCGTAAGCGTAAAATCCACGAAGACAAACGGATTGAAAGCCGCATCGCAGGTGATGGTCGACAAGCCCGCCGCCGTGCCGAAATCCAGGATCGGACGGCGAATCGGACGCATTGATTCGGCGAGCTTGCGGGAAGTCAATGTCGCGTTGGCCCGTTTTTTGGGTATCGCCACGATATAGGGAGAAGACAATAATGAGGCAGAATCGGTTGGCGAAAGCTCTGGAAATTGCGCACGAGGCGCACAGGGCACAAAAACGCAAGGGGAAGGAGATTTCGTATATTTCGCGCCCGATGGCGGTAGCGTCGTTGGCGCTGGATTACGGCGGCGGCGGGGATCAGGCGATCGCGGGGCTGCTGCATGACTCTGCTGCATGACACGGTCGAGGATGGGGGCAACTCATATGCTCGCGCAGCGAAGAGACGCTCGCCCTGCCATACAAGCCGAAGACGAACGCAGGCCGGCGTAACCTCAAAAGCCGTTCGAAAGCTGTCGTAACAGCGCCGAGGCGGGCATTCAGAAAAGACAATGAATCCCTGCCCCTGGCCGGGAGGCGTGTTCGGACTGGATCCCGGCCTTCGCCGGGACGACGGTAACACTTGCCCCCTGAAGCAATGAATCAGACGATGGTGGCGTATCTGCTGCGAGACGGCGGCTGGTGCGGGCGCTATACTGGCACGCACGTGAATTCCGGGAGTCGGTCCTGAAATCCGTCCTGACAACGCTGACATTGGCCGCCCTGGGCGCCTTGAGCCTGGGCGCCTGCACCTCCAACAACACGGCCTCCGTGCCGCCCGCCGGCAAAACCGCGGCCGCGTCGATCGCCGCCAACGGCGCGACCTCGAAGGCGCCGGCGGTGTCCACGGCGGGCGATCCGTTTCACTGGCTCGAGGCCACGCACGGCGAGCGCGCGCTCGCCTGGGTCGACAAGCAGAACGCCCGCACCCGGGCCACCGACTTTGCCAACGGCAAGGAATTCGAGCATCTGCGCAAGCAGTTGCTCCAGGTAATGACTTCCGAGGCGCGCATCCCCTACGTGGGCAAGATGGGGGGTTACGTGTACAACTTCTGGAAGGACAAGGATCACCCGCGCGGCATCTGGCGACGCACCACTCTCGCCTCCTACAAGACCGAACACCCCGAGTGGGAAACCCTCCTCGACATCGATGCCCTCGGCAAAAAGGACGGGCACAAGTGGGTATGGAAGGGCGCGACCTGTCTCAAGCCCGCCTACCAGCGCTGCCTGATCGAACTCTCCCCGCGCGGCGGGGACGCGACCGTGACCCGCGAATTCGACATCCCCTCGAAGTCCTTCGTCAAGGACGGCTTCTACCTGCCCGAGGCCAAGACCAGCGTGGACTGGATCGACCAGAACCATATCTATGTCGGTACCGACTTCGGGCCGGGTTCGATGACCCAATCGAGCTACCCGCGCATCGTCAAGGTATGGACGCGCGGCACGCCGCTGTCGGATGCAAAAGCCGTCTATGCCGGCAAGCCCACGGACCTGGCCGTCGGCGCTTCCCATGACAGCACGCCGGGTTTCGAGCGCGACTTCCTGTACGTGGTGAAGGACTTCTTCCACAGCCGGCTTTACCTGCTCGAGAACGGCAAGCGGATCCGGGTGGAGGTGCCCACCGATGCCAACGCCAGCGTACACCGCCGGTGGATGCTGGTCGAACCCAAGTCGCCCTGGATGGTGGGCGGCCATACCTATGCCCCGGGTTCGCTGCTGGCGATCAATTTCGAGAAGTTCATGGCCGGCGATCGCGACTTCGAAGTGCTGTTCAAGCCCGACCGGCACACCGCGCTCCAGTTCTACTCCTGGACCCGCCATCACCTCCTGCTCAACACGATCGAGGACGTCAAGAGCCGCGTCGCCGTACTCACCCCCGAGGACGACGGCAGCTGGTCGCGCGCGCCGCTCCCCGGCGTGCCTGACAACAGCACGGTCAGCGCCTACGGCGTGGACGCCGACCACGGCGATGCCTACTGGATGAATGTCACCGGCTTCCTGACCCCCTCCACCCTGAAGCTGGGTGCCATCGGCGAGGGCCCCGCCAAGGTCGTGAAACAGGATCCGGCCTTCTTCGATGCTTCCAAATTCACCGTCAGCCAGCATTTCGCCACCTCGAAGGACGGCACCCGGATTCCCTACTTCGAAGTCGACCCGAAGAACATGAAGCTCGACGGCGAAAACCGGGTGCTCCTATACGGCTACGGCGGCTTCGGCGTTACGCTGCAGCCGCGCTACTCGGGCAGCATCGGGCGCGCCTGGCTTGCGCGCGGCGGCGTGTACGTGGTCGCCAACATTCGCGGCGGCGGCGCCTACGGCCCGCGCTGGCACAAGACCGCGATGAAGGCCCACCGCCCCAGGGCCTACCAGGACTTTGCCGCCGTCGCCAGCGACCTCATCGAGCGCGGCGTCACCTCGCCCGAACACCTCGGCGCACAGGGCGGCAGCAACGGCGGCCTCCTGATGGGCAACATGCTCACGAATCATCCGCAGCTGTTCGGCGCCATCGCCTGCAACGTCCCGCTTCTGGACATGAAGCGCTACGTGTATCTGCACGCCGGCGCCTCGTGGATTGCCGAGTACGGCGACCCGCGCATTCCCGCCCAGTGGGCCTTCATGAAGTCCTGGTCGCCCTACCAGAATGTCGAAAAGGGCATGGACTACCCGCCGGTGCTGTTCTACACCACCACCAGCGACGACCGCGTCGGCCCCGAGCAGGCCCGCAAGATGGCGGCCAGGATGCTGGCCATGGGCTACGAGAACGTGTGGCTCTACGAGAATCGCGGTGGCGGCCACGGCGCCGGCGCCGATGCAAAGCAGTCGGCGTTCATGTACGCGATGGATTACAACTTCCTGTGGAACAAGCTCAAGTAGCCTGCAAATTTCCGGGAGCGGCCTGAGATGGAAGCGGAATACTGGATCGAGCGTTGGCGCGAAGGGCGTACCGGCTGGCATCACGACGATGTCATGCCGCTGCTGCAAAAGCACTGGCCCGCACTCGGCGTGCCGCGCGGGACGAAAGTGCTGGTGCCCTTCTGCGGCAAGTCGCTCGACATGGCCTGGCTGGCCGGGCAGGGATGCCGGGTTCTGGGCGTGGAAGTCTCGCCGCTCGCCGTGGAGCAGTTCTTCGCCGAGAACAATCTGCAGCCGGCCAGGCGCGAATCGAGCGAGGGTATTCGCTTCCGGGCCGGGGACATCGAAATCATCCAGGGCGACCTGTTCGACATCGATGCGGAAACCCTTTCGGGCTGCGGCGCGGTGTACGATCGCGCCGCCCTCATCGCCCAACCGCCGCCGGAACGCGAACGCTACGCGCGGGAGATCTACGCGAAGCTGCCGGGCGGCTGCCGGGGCCTGATGATCACGCTCGAATACCCGCGGGCCGAGATGGACGGGCCGCCGTTTTCGGTGGAAGAGGCGGAGGTACGGCAACGGTTGAACGACTGGGATGTCACCGTTGTCGAGCGCCGCGACATCCTGGACGCCCAACCCCACTTCAAGGAGGCCGGCCTCACGTCGCTGCATACTGCCGTCTACCGACTCCAGCATTATTGAGTCCTCGGCAAAAGCGGTGCTCCATCAACCTGGATCGCGGCCTTTTTCGATTTGAGCTGCCGAGGCTGAATGCCCTCCGGGCGGGGTTACTTTCGTTACGGCGAAAGTAACCAAAGCCATTGCGCCGACGAGCGCGGCCTGCGTGCCTGGCGGCACTCCGGCTCCCCTGCGATGCTCGCCCGACGCGGGCCGGGCGACAACTCGGGCTTCGCCCTCAAACACGTCGCCCGGCTTTTCCGCGCCGGTCTGCGCTTCTCGGCGCGCTCCACGGCGCCGATACAGCTGGCATCCACCTCCATCCTTATTCAACTGCCTGTGACGGGGCCGCAAGATCATGCCCGGGCGCAATCGCGTTATCCTGCCAAGTACCGCGCCGCCTCGATTGCCCATGTCACGCCCGCTTGCCGATCGCCATCTCGAAATGATCGTCCTGCTGGGGCTGATGGCCGCGGTCGGCCCGCTGACGATCGATACCTATCTCCCGAGCATGCCGGCGATCGGCGCCGAACTCGGCGCCTCCTCCACGGCCGTGCAGCAAACGGTGAGCGCGTATTTCTTCGGACTCGCGGCGGGGCAGATCTTCAGCGGCCCGCTCTCGGACCGTTTCGGGCGCCGCCCCGTGCTGCTCTTCGGCTTCGCGTTGTACCTCGTCACCACCATCGCCTGCGCGCTCGCGCCCGGCGTGGGGATCCTGATCGCGGCCCGCGGGGTGCAGGGACTCGGCGCCTCGGCCTCCTCCGCCGCCGGGCGCGCGGTGATCCGCGACATCTGGTCCGGCAACCGCGCGGCGCGCGCGATGTCCTTCGTGATGATGGTGATGGCCTTCGCCCCGCTCGCCGCACCCATCATCGGCGGTCAGATCTTCACCTGGCTCGGCTGGCGCGCCATCTTCTGGCTGATGCTGGGCTACGCATTTTTCGTCATGCTCGTGTTGATCTTCCGCCTGCCGGAAACCAACGGCCCCGAAAAGCGTGCCGGCGCGCGACTCGCTGAATTCTTCCGCGCCTACGGCGGCGTGCTGAAAAATGCCCGCGCGTGGGGGTACCTTGTCTGCGGCGGTGCCTCCTACGCCGTCATGTTCGGCTACATCACGGGCGTGCCCGCCGTGTACATCGAAATCTTCGGCGTCAACCCGCAATATTTCGGCTTCCTGTTCGGAATCAACGTGATCGGCCTCACCCTCGGCAACTTCATCAACGGGCGACTCGTCACCCGTTATGGCTACCACCGCCTGATCGGCGTCGGCGTCACCATCAGCATCCTGGGCGCCGTCGCCCTGCTGGCCTGCGCCCTGACTTCGACCGGCGGGCTGGCCGCCGTCATCGTCACGCTGTTCTTCGCCGTCGGGCCCGTGGGCTTCGTCGGCGCCAATACCATCGCCGGACTCATGAACCTCTACCCGCGCAACGCCGGTGCGGCCTCCGCCCTATTCGGCGTCCTCCAGTTCGGGCTCGGCGCGCTGGCCGGCGTCATCGTCGGCTTCCTCTACGCGGGCACGCCCGTCGCCATGGGAATCACGATGACGATCATGGCCGCCGCCTCGCTCCTCGCCTTCCTCTGCCTGCGTCTTTCCTGTCGCTTCGCCCCGGACCGGGCCGAAGTTGAATAGCCTGCAATCGTCGTCCCGGCGAAAGCCGGGGCCCGGTATGAATACGCATCCCGCCATGGCCGGGATGCGTTACTTCACTGGATGCCGGCCTTCGCCGGCATGACGGAGAAATCTCCTATACTGGATCACGAGCAACGGAGCGCATGCACATGGCAACGGGCTGGTCGAAGGACGGCGCCGTACAGGAGCAAATCGACGCGAGCATCGAGGATGCGCTCGCGGACGTGCGCTCGCGCCTGCCCGAAGGCGAAAGCCTCACCCGCTGCGAGGAATGCGGCGAGGCCATCCCCGAAGCGCGGCGCAAGGCCGTCCCCGGCGTGCGCCTGTGCATCGCCTGCCAGGAAGAAGCCGACCAGCACGGCCAAACCCGGAGCCTCTACAACCGCCGCGGCAGCAAGGACAGTCAACTCCGCTAGACGCTCAAAGCAGAGAAGGGCGACCGACATCCCTGGCTGGCCATTGGATCCAGGGTCAGCCGTTCACGGCGAGATCAAGTACTTCGCGCAAGGCTTCGTCCACGCGGCGCATCTGTTCAGAAGCAAGTTTGAGCAACGGCCCTCGCGCCAAACGCTTGTTGTCAATCGCACGTAATTGGTCGAGTATCAGATCGGAATCCTGGTCCAAACCGGGGCGCGCCCTGATTCGGAGGCGCAAGGGTTGAGCATTGTCTACCAAACGCGTCGTAAGCGGGACAACCAACGTTGAAGGATGCCCCGCATCGAGCAAAGCTTCGCTTTGCACGATGAGTACCGGCCGAACTTTGCCCGGCTCCGTGCCGCGACGCGGGTTGAGGTCGGCGAGCCAGACGTCGCCCCTACGCATCGGGTGCGTCTTCGACGGCGTCAAACTCCGCATTGACACGCATGCTTGCTTCCCGCACGAGTCGAGACGACCGCATCATCCGTTCGCGTCGAAACCTCGCAGCCATTTCGTTGTTCTCCGACTCGATCGCGCGACGAATGTATTCGGCGCGCGGAATATGCAGCTCACGGGCCCGCTGATCTGCCTCTTTCAGGAGGTCTTCCGGCAACCGTATCGAAACCGAAGCCATGTGAATTACCCGTTACTTGCAAATGTGTAGTCATCATTGTAATACAAATCAGATCGCGTTTTTGATATACGGCAATTTTGCTCAATTTCCCGGATGCGCGCGGCGGCGTTGCCAGCGGATCCAGAGGAAGTAGACGGGGACGCCGACCAGCGTGATGGCGAGGCTCAGCCCGGTGGACCAGGGCTCGCGCCACAGCGAGTTCGCGATCACGATGAAGGTGGCCAGCACGAACAGGGCCGGGATCACCGGGTAGCCGAACACGCGGTAGGCGCGCGGCGCGTCGGGGCGCCTTTTGCGCAGGATGAAGATGCCGACCACCGCCAGCGCGAGGAAGGGCCAGATGCCTAGCACGTAGGCGGTGGCCAGTTCCATGAAGCTTCGGAGCAGCACGTAGATGATCGCGATGACGCTGATGAAGGCGATGGCGACGTAGGGCGTCTCGTAGCGTTTGTGCACCCGCCCGACGGTGCGGAAGAACAGGCCGTCTTCGGCCATCGCGAAGAACACGCGCGGGCCGGAAAGGATGCTGCCGTTGAGCGAGCCGAAGACCGAGAGCATCACCAGCGCGCCGACGAAGGCGGTGCCGGCGCGCCCGAAGATGGCGTTTGCCGAATCGGTGGCGACGGCCTTCGACGCGGCAAGCTCGTCGAACGGCAGCGCGTAGAGGTAGGCGGCGTTGACGAGCAGGTACACGACGATGACGACCGCGACGCCGCCGACCAGGGCCAGCGGAAGATTGCGCTGCGGGTTGCGCACTTCCCCCGAAACGGTGGTGAGGTTTTCCCAGCCGTCGTAGGCCCACAACGCCGCGACCAGCGCCAGCCCGATACCGGACCACTCGAGCGCGCCCCCGGCGGAAGGGGTCGAAAAGGCATTCCCGCCGCCCGGTGCGAGGAAGAAAATCGCCGCGCTCAGGCCCAGGAGCGCAAGAATCTTCGCTCCGGTGGAAAGGTTCATGATGGCGGCCCCCAGCCCGACCGAGCGGTAGTTGGCAATGGCGATCACCGCGATCAGGATCGCGGCGGCGACATGCGCGCCCGTGTTGGACAACGGCACGAAGAAGGCGAGGTACTGGGCGAAGATCAGGCTTTGTGCGGCCCAGGAAATCGGTGTGGTCAACAGCCACATCCAGCCGAAGAGGAATGCGAGCGGCCGGCCGTAGGCTTCTCGCAGGTACACGTAGGGCCCGCCCGCCTGCGGAAACATGACGGCGAGTTCGGCAATCGAAAGCGCGCCGAAAAGCGCGACGACGCCGCCGATGATCCAGACCAGCCCGATACCGGTAATGCTCCCGACCTCGGCGGCAATCGGCGAGGGGACGCGAAAGATGCCGCTGCCAACGATGATCCCGACCACCACCGCCATGCCGGTCACCAGGCCGAGCTTGCGCGGCAATTGGCGGCGG
>JAKDMP010000172.1 GCA_030452225.1 Gammaproteobacteria bacterium | reverse complement strand
TTCGCCGATGCCGCCGCCGACGAGAAAGTTCGCCTGCGTCGTGTAGCCGGCAACTTCGAGGCCTGCTTCTTCGCCCGCCCGCGCCAGCGCGGAAAAATCCACCCAGGCGGTGATGTCGCAGAGTCCCGGCCACAGGAACGGATCCTCGTGGGCGCGGTGACGGTAGTGACAGAGCAGCGTGCCCATGTCGCGTTGGGCGTGGTAGTACTCGCGCTCCGGAAGGCCGTAGTCGAACAGCAAAATCAGCCCGCGTTCGAGAGCGCCGGCCAACGCCTGAATCCAGGGCCCGAGTTCCGGCGAACACTCCGATTCATAGGGCGTACTCCACGCGTAACGTTCGGCCAATCCGCGTATGCGCCGCTCGAAGGCATCGTCAGCCTCGAGATCGCGCCAGACAAAGCGGCCTCGTTCCATGCCGACGCCGCGACGACAAATCGTCTGTTCGTCGCGTCGGAAGCGTTCCACCGGCAGAGCGTCGGCCACCTCGTTGGCAAACAGGACGCCGTGGATAGGTTTCCCGGGCAGCCGGTCGAGCCACTCGACGCGTGCGACGAGATCCGGTTCCCTGGCCAGCAACGAGCGTTGACGCGCCGCAAGTTCCGCGCTTACTTCGAGAATCAGATAATGCTCCGGCAGCCGGTTTTCCTCGTCGAGGGTGCGTAACACCTCGAGCGCCAGCCGCCCCGAGCCGGCGCCCAATTCCAGTACCGTATCGCCATGGCAGGCAGCCAGCGTCGCGCCGATTTGCCGCGCGACGGTTTGCCCGAATAGCGGCGAGATTTCCGGCGCGGTAACGAAGTCGCCGGCAGCGCCGAATTTCTCGGTGCCGGCGCGGTAGTAACCCAGCCCCGGCGCGTACAACGCCAGGCGCATGTAGGCGGAGAACGCGATTACGCCCCCGGCCTCGTTGATCGTCGAGCGGATGTGTGCCGCGACGTTTTCGCTATGGGCCAGTGCGCCCGCGTCCGGAGGGGGAAGGTCGGTGGAAACAAGCGGCATGGAACCAGACTCAACGTGGCAAGCAAAAGCGGTGGCAGGTGATAGTAACGGACGGGCGGCGGGCGCGGTCCGGGTTCGTTTCGAAGCGGAACTATTCCGAGGTTTTCCCCGGGGTTGCCCGGGCCGGCCGGCTGTCGCTCGATGCAGCCGGTGCGGGAACGGGAATGCGCGTCACGCGTACCTGATCGGACGGGATCGGCTCGACAAGCGCGCGCAGCACCTTCGATGCCGGTTCGAAGGCGGAAATCTGCGCCTTTTCCATGTGCGCCCCGGTCACGGCTTTCGCGATCGGCCCCGGTTGGCCCGCAGCCTGCGGTTGCCAGGCATAGGTCAGGATATCCACCGTTTCGGTCCCGAAGGCCCTGGTGGAACCGGCCATGAGGCAACTGCCGTCCGCGGTGCTTGCGACATCGAAGAATTCGGTGGTTGAAGCCGTGTCCAGTGAAAAGGTTCTGCTAGTACTGGATCGCGTCGAAAACGCCAGGGCCGCGGCTCTTGATGCGAGGCCGCCGCCATTGCGGCCGACAATGCAGTAGGTATGCTCGCGGCCGGCCTGCGCAACCTTCAGCGGTGTGAATCCCTTTTGCGCATAACGGCGAATGTGCAGCAGGTCCCCATTCGGGCCGAAGCGCGCGACGATGGTCGCGGCGACCCTTCCGGACTGGTAGTCACGGCCGACCAGCAGGTACCCGCCCTGTGGCAGGGCAACGAGCGAGGAGGGCGCGCTTGCGCCAATGCCGTCGAGGGTTTGTGCACGGCCGGGTGTGCCGGAGCGGTCAATGGACATGAGCACGATCCTGGCGTCCGTGCGATCGTACAGTGAGACCAGGAAATTTCCTCCGCTGAGCGGAATAATGGACCAGGCTTTTGTGAACAGGTCGTACTGGCCGTCCTTCAGCCGATAGCGCTTGAACCATTCGAGTTTGCCGTGCTGGTCGAGGCGCATCAGAATGGCATCCTTTGGCGGGTTCTCCGGGCGGGTGCGGCAGTTCACGCCGGTCGAGCCTTTCGCCAGGCATGCTTCTTGCTCTCTGTTCAACCGGTTGGTCCAGTCCGTGTAGTAGCCGGCCAGAAGAAAGCCTCCGTCCGCCGTCTGTATGCCGTGGTAAAGGCGAAGACGCCACGTCGGGCCGCTCATCTTCACCGTCTCCGCCCACAAAACCTTCCCGTCCGCATTGAGGTGTACCAGGAACGGGCGCGGCCAACGGTGCGGAGAGCGGCCTTCGCGATCAGCGTCAAACAAACTGGTGGAATGCCCCACGAGCAGTGCCCCGCCGGCCCCGGCCGGTATCGCGGTACGCAAATAATCGCGGTTTGCGCCGCCGTAGGCTCGTGCCCATACGGTTTTGTCGGCCGGTGAAGTGCGAATGACCAGGTAATCTTCCTCGGGGGCAAACCCCTTGCCGGCTCTGCCGTACAGGAAGCAGCCGTTTTGCGCGCAGCTTATGGTGCGTAAAAAATCGTATCCCTTGCCGCCATAGAGCGTTACCTCCGCGGGGGGCGTGCCGCGTATCGAGACTTGCTCGACGTGCAGGCTCCCGGATGCGTCCGCGCGCGGGGAAACGAATGCGGCAAGGCAGAGGCCGACCATGGCTGCTGTCAAGGGGACGAGCAGGCGTTTCCGCAATTGTGCCTCCCTTTTTGTGTTGTATCCCAAGCTCCATTGTGGACAATCCGACCGCAGCATTTCAACCAGGCCGCATCGCGGGCTGGGTGGCGAGGAAGTCGGCGAGGGCGCGCGCGGTGGGGCTTGTGCGGGCGATGAGGCGTTCGGGCGCGCCGGTGGCGACGATACGCCCGCCGCGGGCGCCGCCCTCCGGGCCGACATCCACGATCCAGTCGGCCTCGGCAATCAGATCGAGGTTGTGCTCGATCACGACGACCGAATGGCCCGCATCGACCAGCCGGTGCAGCACGCCGGTGAGCCGCTCGACATCGGCGATGTGAAGGCCCACCGTCGGTTCATCCAGTAGATACAGGGTCTTGCCGCCGCGCGGCGAGCCGGCCTTGGCCAGTTCGGTTACGAGCTTGAGCCGCTGCGCCTCGCCGCCCGACAACGTCGGGCTCTGCTGGCCCAGGGTGAGATAGCCGAGTCCGACTTCGTCGAGCAGGGCGAGCGCGCGATGGATTTTCGAATGGACGGTGAAGAACTTCACCGCCGTGGACACGTTCATCGCCAGCACGTCGGAGATCGTCTTGCCGCGCCAGGTCACCTCCAGCGTTTCCAGGTTGAAGCGCGCGCCGCCGCAGCTCTCGCAGGGCACGACGACGTCGGCCATGAAGCTCATCTCGATGCGTTTGACGCCCTGGCCTTCGCAACTCGCACAGCGTCCGGCGCCGGTGTTGAAGGAAAAGCGGCTGGCATCGAAGCCGCGCGCCCGTGCCTCCGGCGTTTGCGCGAAAAGTTTGCGGATAACCGTCCAGATGCCGACGTAGGTGGCCGGGCAGGAGCGCGGTGTTTTCCCGATGGGCGTTTGATCGACTTCGAGCACGCGGGCCAGCGATTGGTAGCCGTCGAGTGTCGCGCAATCGGTCAACGTTTTCGCCCCGCCCTTGCGTTGGCCGACGAGACGGTGAAGATTTTCGGCGAGCACGCCGCGCACCAGCGAGGACTTGCCGCTCCCGGACACGCCGGTGACGCAGACGAAACGTTCCAGCGGAATTTTCAGGTTGCGAACGCGCAGGTTGTGGAGGCTCCCCCCGCGCAGAGTGAGCGACGGTGTGATCGCATTGACGGTACGGCGCTCGAACTGCGGATGGAGCGGCGGCGACTTGATCATCCGCCCGGTAATGGAATCGCGGTTGCGCTTGAGATCCGTGAGCCTGCCCTCGGCGACCAGTCGGCCGCCGTGGGCGCCGGCGCCCGGGCCGAGATCGATCAGGTGTTCGGCGGCGCGGATCGTCGCCTCATCGTGCTCGACCACGAC
>JAKDMP010000049.1 GCA_030452225.1 Gammaproteobacteria bacterium | reverse complement strand
CGCAACGGATGCTGGCGGGCATGTGACGCTCTCGGCGGCTGCGGTGCCGGGCGGCGTACGAGTTGAAGTGGCGGATACCGGCGTCGGCATTCCGGCCGAAGAACTCGCTCTGGTCACCCAGCGCTACTACCGGACCCGCGACGCGCGCCACCGCGGCGGCAGCGGCCTCGGGCTCGCGATCGTCGCCGAAGTGTGCGCTCGCCACGGCACCCGCTTGGAGCTTGCCAGCGACGAGCGCGGCACCACCGCCGCATTCGTTTTGCCCCAAGCACGACCCACCGCGTAGGGCGGATAAGCGCAGCGCATCCGCCAGTATCGCTTGTCCACCCTGCAATTTTTCAGTCCGGCCCTTGAAAAGAGCCTACCCGCCCCCAGATTGTTGGCAGTCTCGCCTGGCGAGTGCTTGAATGCGCTTTCCGGCGGGCTCGACTTGAAACCTAAGTCTTTGTCAACAAGGAGGTTCCGGATGAAAATCCGTCCATTGCATGATCGTGTGATCGTCAAGCGCTTGGAGGAAGAACGCACTTCTCCGGGCGGCATCGTCATCCCCGACACGGCTGCCGAAAAGCCCATCCGCGGCGAAGTCATCGCCGTCGGCAACGGCAAGGTGCAGGAAAACGGGGAAATCCGCAAGCTCGACGTCAAGAAGGGCGACAAGGTCCTTTTCGGCAAATATTCGGGCAACGAAGTAAAAGTCGACGGCGATGAGCTTCTCGTATTGCGCGAGGACGACATCATGGCCGTCATCGAAGGCTGAAACGCTACAGGAGACATGAATCATGGCAGCTAAAGAAGTACGTTTTGGTGAGGACGCGCGCCAGCGCATGTTCCGTGGCGTGAACACCCTTGCCAACGCAGTAAAAGTTACCCTCGGCCCCAAGGGCCGCAATGTCGTGCTCGAGAAGAGCTTCGGCGCCCCAACCGTCACCAAGGATGGCGTGTCGGTCGCCAAGGAAATCGAGCTCAAGGACAAGTTCGAGAACATGGGCGCACAGATGGTGAAGGAAGTCGCCTCCCAGACTTCCGATGTGGCCGGCGACGGCACCACCACCGCCACCGTGCTCGCCCAGGCCATCCTGCGCGAAGGCCTGAAGGCCGTCGCCGCGGGCATGAGCCCGATGGAACTCAAGCGCGGCATCGACCTCGCCGTCATCAAGGCCACCGAGGAGCTCAAGAAGCTCTCCAAGCCCTGCGACACCGACAAGTGGATTGCCCAGGTCGGCACCATCTCGGCCAATTCCGACGAGGCGGTCGGCCAGATCATCGCCGATGCGATGAAGAAGGTTGGCAAGGAAGGCGTGATCACGGTCGAAGACGGCTCCGGGCTCGAGAACGAACTCGACGTCGTCGAGGGTATGCAGTTCGATCGCGGCTATCTCTCGCCGTATTTCATCAATAACCAGCAGTCCATGCAGGCCGAGCTGGAAGACCCCTACATCCTCATCCACGACAAGAAGATTTCGAACATTCGCGATCTTCTCCCCGTTCTGGAAGCGGTGGCCAAGTCGAGCCGCCCGCTTCTGATCGTTTCCGAGGATGTCGAGGGCGAGGCGCTCGCGACGCTGGTTGTCAACACCCTGCGCGGCACCGTCAAGGTCGCGGCCGTCAAGGCCCCCGGCTTTGGCGATCGCAGAAAGGCCATGCTCGAGGACATCGCGGTCCTGACCGGCGGCACGGTCATCTCCGAGGAAGTCGGGCTGCAGCTTGAAAAAGCTACGCTCAACGAACTCGGTCAGGCCAAGAAGGTGCAGGTCAACAAGGATGACACCACGATTATCGATGGTGCGGGCAAGAAGGCCGACATCCAGGGGCGCGTGGAGCAGATCCGCAAGCAGATCGAGGACAGCTCCTCGGACTACGACAAGGAGAAGCTCCAGGAGCGCGTGGCGAAACTGGCCGGCGGCGTGGCCGTCATCAAGGTCGGCGCCGCCACCGAGATCGAGATGAAGGAGAAGAAGGCGCGCGTCGAAGACGCCCTCCACGCTACCCGGGCGGCGGTCGAGGAAGGCATCGTGCCGGGCGGCGGCGTCGCCCTGATCCGCGTACTCGCGAACATCAAGAGCCTCAAGGGTGCGACCAAGGAGCAGAACGTGGGCCTCGACATCGTGCGCCGAGCGATGGAAGAGCCGCTCAGGATGATCGTTGCCAATGCCGGCGACGAGGGCTCCGTGGTGCTCGCCAAGGTGCGCGAAGGCAAGGACAACTACGGCTACAACGCCGCCAACGGCGAGTTTGGCGACATGGTCGAGTTCGGCATCCTCGATCCAACCAAGGTGACCCGCTCCGCGCTGCAGAACGCGGCCTCGGTCGCCAGCCTGCTGATCACCGCCGAAGCCCTGGTTGCCGAACTTCCGAAGGAAGACAAGCCGGAAGGCGGCGACATGGGCGGAATGGGCGGAATGGGCGGAATGGGAGGCATGATGTAAGCCTCCCGGCTCCCTCACAACAACAAAAACCAAGGCCCCGCTCCGGCGGGGCCTTTTTTTTGGGGGGGAGCGCCGGCATCTTGCCGGCAGACGCCGGCTGGAAGCCGCCGCTCCCCGACTCATGTCGGGTTCTCCGCCCCGGGCGGGAAATCGGCGCCTGGAACCGGAGACCCGGAATACGGGTTTTCAAACTTCCGGATATCCCGGCCCGACCCCATTGGTCCGACGATTTGCGGGCATTCGCGTCTACTTGTTCCTCGGGTCGTCGGCAGGGTTGACGTAATGGATCTGGAAGGGGCCGTAGAAACTGAGATCAATCACCGCAGCCTCATCCCCCGTGTAGACGTAGTGATGGTGCATAGCCGGAATCGAGGCGAAACCCATCGTCGGCAACTCCCCGGCCCTGGACTTGTCGATCTTGTCGCCCATGCCGAGCCACAAACGCCCCTTGAGGAGGGTGAAGCTTTCCGCGGTCGGGTGCCAATGCGGCGCGAATGTCGTGTGCGGCGGTATCTTCAGCCGGACAATGGAGAAGCCCTCCGCGAAGGGATTGCCGCTGAGCACGGCAATCTTCACGCCTTCCGGCAGCGCCGGCGGGCCGGGCATCCATTTGACATCCGAGGGCGCCAACTCCACGTGTCCGGGCGCTGATGCCTTCGCCGCCATTGCGCCCGGAACGGTGCTTGCGGCCGTCGCAAGAACGCAACCGAACACAGCTACCCATACCGTTACGAAACATCTTTTCATGTCGTCGACCTCCTTCGGTGTAAATCAGGTCAAAACAAAGTCCCGCTTCCGGGTAATGCACCCAAGCCGGTCAAATCGCCTCCGGCGCCGTTCATGAATGACCTCGCGGGCAAGATCGACCGCAGCGCCTGGAGCGGGCGCGGAACCAAAACCCGCGGTGCGGCCGCTTTTGGCAACGATGCGAGGTACGCTCACTTCAACAGCATGTCGTGCGGCCCCATCGGTCCATTCGGGGAGTAGCCCATGAAGTCGGGGGCAAACTCCTCATCCACCTCCATGCCGTCCGGCCCCACGTGGAGCAACCAGGCGTGGAAGTTCCGGTCCGGATCCATGCCCGAAAGCAGCGAATTGGTCACGTAGAGCCGTTCGCTGTCCGGGGAGAGTCTGATCATGTTGGGGTGCGGCAGTTCCACGCTGTCCACGAGGCGCGGCTCCATCGGCTCCGAGATGTCGTACTGCAGTACCTTGCTGCCCGCGAAGAGGGTGACGTAGAGGTAGCGGTTGTCGTAGGAGATGCGCATGTCGGCGGGCGCACTGCCCTTGCCCGTGTCGATCACCCGATGAAACCGGAGTTTTCCGTCGCCGTCGTCATCCTCCCAGTACCAGACCGAATTGCCGTAGACACAGTTGACGTAGCCGCCGCGCTCGTCCGCACCGTGCAGCCAGCGCACCACGAGCGGGGCGGGATCCAGCTTCACGACGCGCAGGATTTTTTTCGCCTTCCAGTCCCAGATGACCACCTTGTCGCCGACGAGCTTCGGCGGCGGACCGCCGTGCATGTTGGCGTTGTGCGTGTGCGCGAACGACGAAGTGATCATGCGGTTCATCGCCGGCTTCACGCCCACGTCGTACATGTAGCGCGGCGCGCCGGGATGGCCCGCCTGCGGCCAGGCGGCTACCAGCTTTCCGTCGTTGTCGAGCATGATGAGGCCGCCGGGACCGCCGCCATCCGCCGCTCCGAGCATGGTGATCATCACCCCGCCCGGCACGGCATAGAAGGAGTGCGGCCCGCTGTAGCCGGTGGCGTCCAGGTCCACGATGCGCAACAACTGCGGCCGGCGCGGATTTTGGCCCAGGTCGTAGATGAACAGCCGGTTGGACTTGAGCCCGCCGGCGAAGATGCGATCGGCACTCCTCGTGTAACCGAAGTGGTGCGCCTCGTTGGCGCCCGAGCCGGTGGGCGCCATGTAGAGGATCTCGCCCCAGGTCTCCGATTCCGGATCGACATCCACCACGGCGAGGGCGTCGGTCTCCCTGCTGTCGGCATCACGCGTCCAGACGTAGAGCAGCGACTCGTGCTGGCCGGTGTCGTGCCCCCCTTCGATGCCCTCGATGAATACCGACTCCCCGGCCATCGCGGGGGAGGAGAGCCCCGCCGCCACGGCGGCAACGAGGGCGACCAGGCTCGCGATCCATAACTTCTTCAATGTAAACATCTTGCGTCCTCCGCTTCGTTCGGTTCATATGCGTGCGACCGGACAATGCCGGTCAATTGCAACTCTACGGTCGGGGGGTGCTGTTGTCCATGACCGAAACTCCGCGATTTATGCCCGAAACGCCGGACTTGGCCGAATTACGGGCGATGGGACTTGACAACCGCCACGGCTTCCATTACATACATGCCGCCGCGCAACATAATCACGACCCACGGCCTTCAAGGCAGAGCGACCGGATCGGTGGCCCCTGCCGTGAATATGGTATCTTTCGCCGTTCCAATCAGGAAAATCAACGATGTTGCGATTGCTTGCTTGCTGTTGTGCGTTGCCGCTGGTACTGGCCGCCTGTAGTCCCGGAAAGCCGGCGGCCGATGCGCCCACACCCGCGCCCGAGATGTCCGCGCACACAACGCCCGCAGCCCCGGCAACGACTCCGGCTGCGAAAGCGGCAACAGCTCCGGCCGCGCAACCGCAAAGCCATGGCCGCTACACGATCGGGGACGCAACCTTGACGTTGCACCATGCCCTGGTGCTCCGCAGCGACAACAAGGAGATTGCTGTCTTGCTGACGCCTACCGCGTTGACCAACAAGGAGCGTGCGGCGATACTCGAGAATCCGATGTTCCCCGGCATGGCGCTGTTCCGCAAGAGCGCTCCCGCCTATCCGGGCCGCTACCCTTACGTGGTGGTGGAGGTGCGTCTGTCGGGGCCGGCCAGTGCGGACAACGTGAAAAGCTACTACATCAAGGCCTATGGCGTACGCAAGGTCAACCACACCGACAACATCAACGGCATGCCCGACACCAACAGCCGTTTCAAGGTGATCGAGGTACAAGGCGAGCATATGCGGATGCAATTCTCGGGACAAACGAAGATTCTCGGCAAGCTGCGCAGCTGGACGTTCGACATCGAACTGTAGTGGCCCCGACACGGTCACATGCCGGCTGCGGAAAACCGGCGGCAACGAATCCACAGTCTACCCCCCTATTGACCTATTGACTATCGATTCCTTTGTTTATTGCCCTGTGAGAACGTGTCGCCCAAGCCGCTCGACGATTGCCCCCACATGCTTCGATCGTGCCTGGTCGCGGTTGGTCATGAACACAACCCCTGCCTGGTTCTCCCGATCGAAAATGATGAAAGCGAAGAAGCCTCCTGTCGCGCCATTTTTGGAAATCAGCGTTTGCGTGCCGCTCTGCGTCTCAACCGTTCTGACCACCCAGGCATAGCCCTGAGCCGCGCCCGTTCGCATGCGGAAAGAAGGCCGCCAAGTCAGTTGCAACGCACTTTGCAGCCTCGCGCTGCCGGATTTGACGCCGAGGCAGGCTTGCAGAAAGTTTTGCATGTCCGCGGGTGTCGAGAACAGAAATCCGACCCCGTTCCAGGAATCGCGATGATATCGGAATGGCTGCCCGCGCGCACTGTAGCTTTCGGCACGATCCTTGTCGGGTTTGATGGCAACCACGGGCAGCGTATCGGGCATATCGAGTGGTCCGGTAATGAGGTCGGAAAGCAGGTTCGAATAGTTGGTCCCCGCGATGCGCGGCACGATGTAGGCCAGAATTTCGTAGCTTTGATCCGAATACTTGTCCTTCGAGCCGATCGGCCAGCGCGGCCTCCAATGGCTGAGATATTTGCCGAAATACCGCCTCGGGGTCTTGATGCGCGCGGGCGTGCCATCGGGCAAGCTGGCCGTGAAGGTCGCAAGGCGCTCGAACGTGAGCTTGCCACGCACTTTGGGACGCAAATGCGTATAGCGAGGCAAATATCGATCCACGGGATCGGAAGGCTTTACCTTGCCGGAGTTGATGAGATCCGCGAGCATCGCTGCGGTAAAGACCTTGGTGATCGAACCGATGGAAAACATCGTGCGCGCATCCGGCGCCGCACCTCCGCGGACCTTGTGTCCGGCCATGAGAATCCGCGCGTTGCCGTCCAGATAAAGAATAGCCGCACCGCCCATGATTTTGCCGCTCATCACCCAGGATTGCATTTCGCTGCTTACCAAGTGGACCGCCGCGTCCGCATCCATAGGCTTGCCTTGCGCAAGCATGGGAACTGCTCCGCAAAGCAGGAAACCGATAATCACTTTAGCTGCCGCCTTGTTCATGGTCGTGTTCCTCTGTTCCTGAAATGTGCCCGCATCTGTCATGACGGAAAGTACGGCAGATGCGGAGCGGTCTCATATGCCGTAGCGTGAACTGCCGAAATGTTAACTGAGATTAAGCGTTATCCAACTGGTCGTCTGCACGGAGTCCGGCACCACCGATTCACTGTTGTGCTCCAGGCGGTACCCTGTCCAAATCGACCAGTTTCCCGATATCGGCTGGACAAAGCGCAACGAAATCTTTGGAAAGGTATTGTCCGGATAACGGACAAAATGCAACTCCTGCTCGAAAGACCCGTCCCCCGAAATACCCAGATGCTGGGCGAATATTTCGCGGCCAAACGTTGCCATGCCCGAGCGCCGGCGCCCGCCATTGCGAACCTTGTCTTGCGCGCCGCCCACGCCGATCTCGAAACGAAGTGTTCGATGGTGGGTGTCTATAACCTCGTACCCCTACCCCACCAGTTCGTTCGCTTGATACTGATATTCATTAAACCGGTTGTAACGGTAAGCCGCTCGTGCCCACAGATAACTTCTATCGGTCAGCAGATAGTGGCCTCTTCCACTACCAAAATATTCTTCCGAATTTGCGTTGCCGTTGAGCCAGGATCCCGTTGCGTGCAATGTGAAGGCGGTTCCCCACTTCCCCTCGTTCCACCCGAAATCCAGTCCAGTATGGAGATGCGTCGAGGTATGCTTCGTATGGGTCGAGTAGTTTGTGTGCTGCATGATCCCGCCGGTGTCGTTCGTCTCGCTGGTCATGGTGGCCATGCCGGCTCTTGCCGTCATGCTCGGCAGGCTGATCGTGTTGCGGCCTGACTTGTGGAGTCCGGGAATTCTGCGCCAGACCGGTAACGGGCAAAAACGCCCCCAGACCAAGGATCAAAACGAATGCTGCATACATTGCAGAACCCTCCGACGAAAAAATCCTACATCGAAGAAAATCCATCACGTCCAAGGCAGGCCGTTGGCCGGATTCAAGGGCTCGCAGCAAGCGGGAATCCTATACCCAAATCAGGGGCTTGTCAACGACTGTGCCTCTGATTCCTCCCAAGGCCCCAGCCGCCTTGCCACCGCACGCCGAACGAAGGACTTGTCCCGCCCTGCGTTATGGCCTGAAACCATGGTTCGGGTTGCGCGTAGCTCAGGTCTGACTGCACACTTCGCCACAGGTCGAAACGGCAAGCGAACCATAGAGTTCAAAGATACGCACTCTATTGATTTCGGGGCGTTGGGAAGCGCCGACTTGCCACCGAACCTTGCCAACAAGATACCAGCACTTGCCCGACAATCGGCTCTCTGGACTTGAAGTCAGCTGATTAGTGGGAGGCGGGTGCCGGTTCGGGTTGATCGTTCTCGTGCGCGGCGTGCATGTTCAAAACCAGATCGTCATCGTCAACGCCGACCTCGACGCGACCGCCCCCGGCCAATTTACCGAACAGCAGTTCCTCGGCGAGCGGGGCCTTGATGCGCTCCTGCAGGACGCGCGTCATCGGGCGCGCGCCCATCGCCGGATCGTAGCCGTGGGTGGCCAGCCAGCGCCGCGCGTCCTCGTCGACATCGAGCGTGACCTGCTTCTCCTCGAGCTGCGCCTCCAGCTCGATCAGGAATTTGTCCACCACACGCAGGATCGTCTCCGGCGCGAGCCGGTCGAACTGGATGACGGCATCGAGCCGGTTTCTGAACTCGGGCGTGAACAGGCGGCGAATCGCTTCCATGGCGTCGGGCGCATTGTCCTGCGCGGTAAAGCCCATCGTGCGCTTGTCCATGTCCTGGGCGCCGGCATTGGTCGTCATCACCAGGATGACATTGCTGAAGTCGGCCGTCCTGCCGTTGTTGTCGGTGAGCGCGCCGTGATCCATGGCTTGCAGCAGCAGATTGAACACCTCCGGGTGCGCCTTCTCGATTTCATCGAGCAACAGCACGGTATGCGGATTTTTTGTCACCGCCTCGGTCAGAAGCCCGCCCTGATCGAAACCGACGTAGCCGGGCGGCGCACCGATCAGGCGCGAGACGGTGTGCCGCTCCATGTACTCGGACATGTCGAAACGGGTGAGCGGGATGCCCAGGAGGCGCGCCAGCTGGCGGGCCAGCTCGGTCTTGCCGACGCCGGTCGGCCCGGCAAAGAGGAAGGCGCCGATCGGCTTTTCGGGATGCCCCAAGCCGGAGCGCGCCATCTTGATGGCCTGGTCGAGCTTCTCCACCGCCGTATCCTGGCCGAAGATGGACAGCTTCAGATCACGCCCCAGCGTTTTCAGCGCGTCGCGGTCGGAATGCGACACGCTGCGCGGGGGCACGCGGGCCATGCGTGCCACGATGCGCTCGACGTCTGCAACCGCCACGGTCTTGCGGCGCTTGGCCAGGGGGCGCAGGCGCATTTCCGCGCCCGCTTCGTCGATAATGTCGATCGCCTTGTCGGGCAGGAACCGGTCATTGAGGTAGCGCGCGCCCAGTTCGGCGGCCACGCGCAGCGTCTTCGCCGGGTAACGCACATCGTGATGAGCCTCGAAGCGCGGCTTCAAGCCCTTGAGGATGGCAATGGTTTCTTCCACGCTGGGCTCGGGCACATCGATTTTCTGGAAGCGCCGGGCGAGCGCACGATCCTTCTCGAAGATGCCGCGAAACTCCTTGTAGGTGGTCGAGCCGATGCATTTGAGTTCACCCGAGGCAAGCACCGGCTTGATCAGGTTGGAGGCATCCATCACCCCGCCCGAGGCCGCGCCGGCGCCGATCACAGTGTGGATCTCGTCAATGAACAGGATCGAGCCCTCGCGTTTGCCCAACTCGGCCAGAACGGCCTTGAGCCGCTTTTCGAAGTCTCCGCGGTATTTCGTGCCGGCAACCAGTGAGCCGAGATCGAGTGCATAGATCACGGCGTCGGCAAGAATCTGCGGCACCCGCTCCTCCACTACCGCCAAAGCCAAACCTTCCGCCAGCGCCGTTTTCCCCACCCCGGCCTCGCCTACGAAAAGCGGGTTGTTCTTGCGCCGGCGGCAGAGAATTTGCATGGTCCGCGCGATCTCGTTCTCGCGCCCGACCAGGGGGTCGATCCGGCCCTGCCGGGCCATCTGATTCAGGTTGAGGGCAAACTGGGCCAGCGCGGACTCCTCGCCCTTCCTGGACTTGTCCGGCTGCGCCTCTTCCTCCGAAATTTCCTCGCCGCTTTCTTCCTCGCCCTGGCGGGTAATGCCGTGGGAAATGTAGTTCACGACATCGAGCCGTGTCACCTGCTGGTGGTTCAGCAAATACACGGCATGCGAGTCTTTCTCGCTGAAGATGGCCACCAGCACGTTCAGCGCGCTGACTTCCTTCTCGCCCGAGGATTGCACATGAAATACCGCGCGCTGCAGCACACGCTGGAAGCCCAGGGTCGGCTGCACATCCACGGTCGTTTGCGCACCCAGGCGCGGAGTGGTCTTCTCGATGTAACTCGACAGCTCCGTGCGCAAGGCGTCCACATCGCTCCCGCAGGAAGCCAGTGTTTCGCTCACGCCGGGCACATCGAGCAGCGCGCGCAACAGGTGTTCGACGGTAATGAATTCCTGGCGCGTATCGCGCGCTTCCTTGAACGAGCTGTTGAGACAGAACTCGAGTTCCTTGCTAAGCATGGGCTACCTCCTCAGTTCTCCTCCAGTGTACACAGCAACGGATGCTGGTGCTTGCGGGAAAAATCGGTGACTTGTGCAACCTTCGTCTCCGCGATCTCATAGGTGAACACGCCTGCCACGCCCTTGCCCCGGGTGTGCACATGCAGCATGATCTGTGTCGCCTTGCCCCGGTCCATGCGGAATATGGATTGCAGCACTTCCACGACAAACTCCATCGGAGTGTAATCGTCGTTCTGAAGGACCACCTTGTAAAGCGGCGGCCGCTTCAGGCGCGGCGGCAACTCCTTGAGTTCGAGTCCATATCCGGGCGGCGAAGAATGCGAAGTGGCCATACGTGAATTTTAGCCCAAGGGCAGGGGCAGTTGTCCACCATCAGGCCGGAACTTTGCGCCCGCCCGACATTCCCACCTTCTGGTGGTTGAGCGCAGCCCCCAAGCCGGGTAAACTTGATGGATTAATGCAGGAATCTCCCTTTTTACTTTAACCTTGTCAACCATGAGTAATGCCTCTGCCAGCAACGTCGGGGCCGCGTTGGAGCGGATTCTCCCCGCCGCGACGCGCGCCCGTATCCTGCGCCACGCGCCTTTTCTTCTGTTTCTGGGCTTGCTGGTGCTCTGCGCCTACCTGGCGGCGCGCCTGAGTTGGCAGTTTGCAGCGGCGCCCCCCGTCGTCATGGAGCCCAGGGCCGGGGGCGCCGGCAGCAGCATCGCGAGCGGAAAGGCCGCAGAATCGCCGAGCGAAAAAATCGTCGCCGCGCATCTGTTTGGCACGCATGCGCCGGACGCCTCCGTGACGGCGCGAAACGCTCCCGAAACCTCGCTCGACCTGACGCTCGCCGGCGTGGCGGCGGCCAATCCGGATTCGCTTTCCTACGCGATCATTACCAGCAGCGACAACCACGGCAAGGACACCTATGGAATCGGCGCCAAGCTTCCCGGCGGCGCCCTGATCCGGAATATCTACCCCGACCGGGTCGTGATCGCCCACGATGGCCGACTGGAAACACTGCGCCTGCCTTGGGCGAACATGTCCAATCTGATCGCCGGCAGCGACCAGCCGCCGTTGCTGCAGGGGTTTCGCCAGCAACTCGAAACCCACCCGAGTTCCCTTGCCGAGTACATCCGTTGGCGGCCTTACAGCAAAAATGGCCATTTTGCGGGATACCGAATCTATCCGCGCAAAAAGCCGGAGCTGTTTCGCAAGCTCGGATTCCTGCCCGGTGATATTGTCACCAGCGTAAACGGCATTACACTAACCCCCGCCAATACCATGAAGGCCCTGGAAGCGTTCAAGAACCCAGAGAGTCCGGTCAGGCTGGGCATTTTGCGAAATGGGCGCCACATAACCCTCACTCCCAACCTTGGAGGCTGATCCCCTTGCAACGCATCGTTTTACAACTCGGCGTTCTCTTCCTGGTCGGCTTGACCGTGCTTCCCGTGCTCGCCGAGCCCGTCCAGGACACCGTGCAGACCCAGGGCTCCGAGATCACCCTCAACCTCAAGGACGCCGACATTCGCGATGTCGCCAAGATGGTGAGCAACATCACAGGCAAGAACTTCATCGTCGATCCGCGCGCCAATGGGCGTGTCACGGTCATCTCCGCCCAACCGATCTCCGCGGACGCCTTGTTCTCGGTGTTTCTCTCGGTGCTTCAGGTGCATGGCCTGACCGCCGTACCCGCAGGCCACGATACCTGGAAGATCGTGCCCGCGGTGGTAGGCAGGCAAAACCCCGGCTACAGCGGCAAGCTTTCCGCGGCGCCCAATGCCGCCATGGTCACGCAGGTCGTACAGCTCAAAAACGTGGAGGTGGCACAACTTGTGGCCGCGCTCCGGCCCCTGATGTCGAGTACCGCGCAACTTGCCGCCTACGCGGCCTCCAACGCGCTGATCATCTCCGGGCGGGCCGCCAACGTGCAGCGCATCATTGGACTGGTACATGAACTCGATCAACCCATGTCGAGCAATTTCGAACTGATCAAGCTCGAATACGCATCCTCCGCGGACGTCGCCCAGGTGCTTTCGAGCATGCTCGGCGCAGGCCGCGGCCAGGGGGAAATCCCCATGAAGATCGCCGCCGATCCGCGCAGCAATTCGATTCTCGTTGCCGGCAGCCCCGCCGCCCGGCTCCAGGTCAGGGCGCTGATCGCCGAACTGGACCAGCCCACCGGGCGCACCGGCAACACCCAGGTCGTGTATCTTCATTATGCGAACGCGGAAACCCTCTCCAAGATCCTGCAGGCCTACGTGAAGGCAAAACAGCAGGCGGCCAGCGCGGAAAAGGGCAATCAGCCGGTGATCACGGTCATGGCCGACAAGGACCTCAACGCGCTGATCGTCACGGCGCCGGCAAAAACCATGTCCGAGATTCACCAGATCATCCGCGATCTCGACGTGCGCCGCTCGCAGGTGCTCGTGCAGGGCATCATCGCCGAACTCTCCTCGCAGGCGTCGGCGCAGCTCGGCATCAGTTGGGGTGTTGCCTCGAGCAACGCCGCGGGTTTCACGAACTTTCCAGGCGGCGTGGTGGACATCGGTGGGCAGATCCAGGCCTCGGGCAGCACGGGCGGAACGGGCGGCTTTTCGGCCTCCAGAGGCATCTCGCTCCCGACCGGACTGCTCTTCGGCGTCGGTCGCATCGTCGAGAACGGGACGAGCTTCGTCGCCCTGCTGCGCGCACTTTCGAGCGACAGCAGCACCAATATCCTTTCCACCCCGTCGCTGGTCACCATGGACAACGAAGAAGCCCAACTCGTATCCGGCCAGAAGGTGCCGTTCGTGACCGGGCAGTACACCAACACCACCGGAGTCAGCCAGGGCGGCGCCGCCGTCATCAATCCGTTTCAGACCGTGGATCGCCAGCAGCTCGGTATTACCCTGGAGATCACGCCGCACATCAATTACGGCGGCGACACCGTCACGCTGGAGTTGCATGTCAAGGATTCCTCGCTCGGCCCCACGGAACCCGGCACCGTACAGCCGTCCACCAACAATCGCGAACTGAAAACCACCGTCATCGTCAAGGACAAGCAGATTCTCGTGCTCGGCGGCCTCATCGACACGCAGTTGCAGCAATCGAAGTCCAAGGTGCCGCTGCTGGGCGACATTCCGCTCCTCGGCGCGCTGTTCCGCTACCAGGAGTCGCGCAAGGTGCGCAAGAACCTGATGATCTTCCTGCGCCCCGTGATCCTGCGCAATGCAGCCGACATCAACTCCGTAACACGGCCGCGCTATAACCAGATCCGTGAACTGCAAATCGGCCGCGGCTCCGAAGTGCCGCTTCTTCCGGGAGTCCAGCCGCCCGTGTTGCCGGTACTCGCGCCGATTTCCGCCTCGGGCAAGAGTGCGATCTCCGAAAAAGGCATGCTGCTGCCGCCCACGTCGTCTTCATCCCAAACTCCCTCGCCCGCCACTTCCAGTGGCCCGGATCATGTCCACCACCGCTGAACAGGTTCTCGACGCCAGCCTCGATCCCGGACCCGAAGCGGAGGTCGAGCGCATCCCGTACGGCTTTGCGCGCCGCCACGGCGTCCTGCTCTACAGCCTGACTCCGGACCTCGCGACGATTGCGCACCGCGAAGATGCCAATCCGTACGCGTTTCTGGAGCTTCGCCGCATACTCGAACGGCCTCTGGCCCTGCAGCCGACCGAAAAGGAGGAATTCAATCGGCTGCTCCAGGCGAGCTACGAAGAACATCAATCCATAGAAGGTTTCGAGACCCTGGAGGCGCGCACGGACCTATCGAGCGTCGCCGATCAGCTCCCCGAACCGGAGGATTTGCTCGAAGCCGATGACGACGCGCCAATCATTCAGTTGATCAATGCCCTGTTGAGCGAAGCCGTACGCGAGAACGCGTCCGACATCCACATCGAGCCCTTCGAGGATTTCCTCGTGGTTCGCTTGCGAGTCGACGGTGTCCTGCGCGAAGTGTTGAAGTCGCGCCGCGCGGTCGCGCCGCTGCTGGTATCGCGCGTCAAGGTCATGGCCAAGCTCGACATCGCCGAAAAGCGCCTCCCGCAAGACGGGCGCATCTCGCTCAAACTCGCCGGAAGGCCGGTGGACGTTCGCGTCTCGACCATTCCCTGCGGGCACGGTGAACGCGTCGTTCTGCGCCTGCTCGACAAGCAGGTAGGCCGGCTCTCGCTCGAGCACCTGGGCATGCCCGCCACGACCCGCGAGGAGATCCGGTCGCTGATCACCAAACCGCATGGAATCATCCTCGTCACCGGCCCGACCGGATCGGGGAAAACCACGACGTTGTACGCCGCGCTGACGCAACTCAACGAGACCAGCCGCAACATCATGACGGTGGAAGACCCGATCGAGTATTACATCGACGGTATCGGGCAAACGCAGGTCAACACCCGCGTGCACATGACCTTTGCCCGCGGCCTGCGCGCCATTCTCCGGCAGGATCCCGACGTCGTGATGATCGGCGAGATTCGCGACCTGGAGACCGCCGAAATCGCCGTGCAGGCTTCCCTGACCGGCCACCTGGTCCTCTCCACGTTGCATACCAATACCGCCGTCGGCGCCATTACGCGCCTCGACGACATGGGCATCGAACCCTTCCTCATCGCCTCCAGCGTGATCGGCCTGCTCGCCCAGCGCCTCGTTCGCCTGCTTTGTCCAGACTGCCGTGAAGCCTACGCGCCCAGCGACAGGGAGCGCAAACTGCTGGGTGTTCCGAATGATGCGGACGAGCTGAATTTCTACCGTCCCACGGGCTGCGAGGCCTGCAATCACAGCGGTTACCGCGGCCGCACCGGCATTTACGAACTGGTGCTCGTGGACGACCAACTGCGGCGCCATGTCCACGATCGCTCCAACGAACAGGATCTCGAGGCCTACGCGCGTACCCAGACGCCGAGCATTCGCGCTCACGGGCGCAAGCGAGTGCTGTCCGGCGAGACCAGCCTCGAAGAAGTGTTGCGGGTAACCAGTGAAGACTAGCCTGCATTATTCACGAGGCCGACCGGCGCTGTCTTGCAAGTCATTGAATGAACTTGGGAATGTGGCATAATGAGGCAGGTTTTGATATCGCAGCTTGTAGATCG
>JAKDMP010000171.1 GCA_030452225.1 Gammaproteobacteria bacterium | reverse complement strand
TTGCAGCCTAAACTTGACTCATCTGTAAATCAAAACACGGCTCAAGACGTCTAGCTGCAGCACGCGGCCAGCCGTTGGGTCGCGTGGTATCCGATCTGATGCTGCGCGGCCTTGCGACGCGCACAAACGATTCGGTAAACGATGACCGCTTTCCGGTATTCAGGGTCGCGAAGGACAGTCCCCCAATCACGCTCGAGGATATAAAGCGCGACGAGGACGAACCGGCTTGAGCGGTTATCTACTCGACGTCAACATGCTGATCGCACTGACGTGGCCGACCCACATCCATCATTCGGTCGCGCGGCGCTGGTTCGACCGCAAGACCCAAGCCGGTTGGGCGACCTGCCCAACCACACAGCTTGGTTTCGTCCGCATTTCGTCGAACCCGAAAATCATTCGTGATGCCGTACCGCCGCGCGAGGCCGTTTCGATGCTGGAGCGGCTCACCGCGTTACCCGGCCATGAATTCTGGCCAGGCAACGTTGCCGTAACGGACGCAGCCACATTTGCGTCGCTCGCGCTCATTGGCCATCGGCAAGTAACGGACGCTTATCTGCTGGCGCTCGCGCAACGCCACAAGGGCAAGCTCGCAACATTGGATGGCGGCGTTCCTGAGCTCATCGCCGAGCGCCAAGAGCGGTCGCGGTGGGTGGAGTTGGTCGAAAAACCGTGACTGTTGTATACCAACGGACAATCAAGTGATGGTGCCGCCCGACAGCACACGTTTGCTGTCAAGCTCGTGCACAACCCGTCCTCCCGCCGGGCAGATCCGAAAAAGCAACAATACGGGAGCTGACTCCAGTCCCGCTCGCACACGGGAACTGACCCCAGTCCCGCTCGCACAAGGTCGGCTCCACCCGTTACCCTTGCACCTCGCCTGCTTTCGCGCCTACGCATCAACCCGCCCGTTGCCGGACCGGCTGCAAGACTCGATACCGGGCCCGTGGCTAGCGGTTACCCGGGCGGGATTCCCACCCGCTCGAATTGGGCGGCCTTGCCAGGCCGCTGCTGTCCCCGGGTACGTGTACGTGTGTCCCCTGTTACGCTCCGCTCCGAAAATAAACCCGCGCGGTGTGCTCGCGACTTTGACGTTACCGTACGCGAACGATACTTTTGCCTTTTCCAGTCCCTGTGCTGATCTTGGAAATTCCCACACAGGAGGCTAAATTTATATATATATACCCGTCACGAGCGTCAACCCCATCATCAAGGTTTTCCGCATACGCGTTTTTTTTGACCATATATAGTGCTATGCCCGTCCTCCCTCGATCACCCCTAATAGGATGAATCCTGACAGCCGCGCCATCGCCATTCCATTCGTCCGGAAGATCCAACTCGAAACAGCACCAATAATCACCTCTTGTAGCCTTTAATCCAAGTACCCGAGCTACCGGCTTGGTGTTATCCGCAAGATTTGAAGGCGACAGGCGAGTCAAATAGCACGCCCTCGGCTTGCCTTCCGATTGGTTTTGTTCACTCTCGATAAATTCCCAACCCTTACGCGAACCTAGCCGACAAACCATGTTCACGATCGACATGGGTCCATAGTGATAGTACATCATTGTCGTCTCCCATATCTGAATCAGAATTCATGCGAAAAAGAAATGCCTAGCCCGCTTCAGAAACCGAAAACGGACTCTATAATGCGGTGAGGACGGTTAACTACATGCATAGCACAATCAAAAGGGGACAGACCACGATGTTTTTGGTAATCTGAAAACTGGTTCAGTTAACCCCTCACTCAAACCCATACCGAAACTCCCCGTCCTCCACCTTCACATGCACCCGCTCTACGGGGCGTCCGTCGGATAGGCGCAGCAAAAACTCCTCGCTGATGCGCGCCAATACGGTATTGGTTAAAATCGCGTCGATCATCCGCCCGCCGGACTCGAGCTCGGTGCAGCGCTCGGTGATGAGCCTCACCACATCCTCGTCGTAGCTGAACGGGATGCGGTGGTTGTGCTCGATGCGCTGCTGGATACACCCGAGCTGGAGGCGCACGATGCGGCCGATCATCTCGTCGCTCAGTGGATAGTAGGGAATCGTCACCACACGGCCGAGCAGGGCGGCGGGGAAGACCTCGAGCAGCGGCTCGCGCAGAGCCTTGGCAATCTCCTCGGGCGGTGCTGTGCGCGCGCCGTCCTGGCACATTCCGGCGATCAGATCGCTGCCGACGTTGCTGGTGAGCAGTATCACGCTGTTCTTGAAGTCGATGCGCCGGCCCTCGCCGTCCTCCATCTGGCCCTTGTCGAAGACCTGAAAGAAGATCTCGTGGACGTCGGGGTGGGCCTTCTCTACCTCGTCGAGCAGCACAACGCTATAGGGTCGGCGGCGCACGGCCTCGGTGAGCACGCCGCCTTCACCGTAGCCGACGTAGCCGGGGGGTGAGCCCTTGAGCGTGGAGACGGTGTGGGCCTCCTGGAACTCGCTCATGTTGATCGTGATGGCATTCTGCTCGCCACCGTAGAGTGTCTCCGCGAGCGCCAGGGCGGTCTCGGTCTTGCCCACGCGGGAGGGCCCGGCGAGCAGAAACACGCCGACCGGCTTGCCGGGATGGTCCAGCGCGGCGCGGGAGGTCTGGATGCGCCGGGCGATCATCTCCAAGGCGTGCTTTTGCCCGATCACGCGCTTGTTGAGCGCGTCGGCGAGCCGCAGCACGGCGTCGATCTCATTCTTGACCATCCTCCCCACTGGAATGCCGGTCCAGTCGGAGACCACGGCGGCGACAGCGTGGGCATCAACGCTGGGCAGGATCATGGGCGTCTCGCCCTGCACCGTCTGAAGTTCCTGCTGTAGCTCGTCGAGTCGGCCCAATAGCCGTTCCGGCGTCTCGGCGTCATTCGGCTCGGTGATCGCCCCCACCTCTCCGGCATACACCATCGCTGTGCCATCAACGCCCACGTCCCGCTCTACGGATTCCGACTGCCCTCGCAACTTCGCACGCAGGTCTAGAATCTCATCCACCAGGCCCTTTTCCCGCTGCCAGCTCGCCTCGAGCCCCTCCAGGCGATGGCGCTCGGCGGCCCTGGCCGTCTGAATCTCCTCCTCCCGGTCGCCGACGCGCATACCGACCGCGTTCTCGCGGCCGATGATCGCAAGCTCGGTATCCAGCGCCTCGATCCGGCGCCGGCTATCCTCCACCTCCGCGGGCACGCCGTGCTGGCTCACCACCACCCGGGCGCAGGCGGTATCCAGCAGGCTCACCGCCTTGTCCGGAAGCTGCCGGGCCGGGATGTAGCGACTCGATAGCCGCACCGCGGCGGCGAGAGCCTCGTCTCGGAGCTGCACCCGGTGGTGATGCTCCAGCACCGAAGCCATGGAGCGCATCATGGCGATCGCGCGCTCCTCTTCCGGCTCGCCCACCTGGATGGCCTGGAAGCGGCGGGTAAGCGCCGGATCCTTCTCGATGTACTTCTTGTATTCGGCCCAGGTAGTGGCGGCGATGGTGCGCAAGGTGCCGCGGGCGAGCGCCGGTTTTAGCAGGTTGGCGGCATCGCCGGTGCCGGGCGCGCCGCCGGCGCCGATCAGGCTGTGGGCCTCGTCGATGAACAGGACTATGGGCCGATCGGATGCCTGGACCTCCTCGATCACCTGCCGCAGGCGATTTTCGAACTCGCCTTTCATGCTGGCGCCGGCCTGCAGCAGCCCAATATCCAGCGAGCGCAGCACGACGCCGCGCAACGGCGGCGGCACATCGCCGTTGACGATGCGCCGGGCGAAACCTTCTACCACCGCGGTCTTGCCTACACCCGCCTCGCCGGTGAGGATGGGGTTGTTCTGCCGGCGGCGCATGAGGATATCCACCATCTGGCGGATCTCTTCGTCGCGGCCGACGATGGGATCCATGCGCCCGTCCCGGGCCTGCGCCGTTAGATCCACCGTGAATTGGGCCAGCGCCTCTTGCTTGCCCATGGCGGCAGGGGCGGCGGCCCTACTCACCTC
>JAKDMP010000170.1 GCA_030452225.1 Gammaproteobacteria bacterium | reverse complement strand
GATGCGCGCAGCGGGAAGTTGCTGTGGCGTTGGGATCCGATTCCGCGTTCGCCCGACAACCCGGTGTACAAGCAATGGGCACCGCATTCGGCCAGTATCGCCAGCGCGGCCAACGCCTGGCCGCCGCTTTCGGCGGACCCGATTCACAATCTCGTTTATGTGCCCACGGGAGCGGTGAGCCCGGATTTCTATGGCGGTGAAAGGCCCGGCGACAATCGCTGGGCCAATTCGCTGGTCGCGCTCGACGCCGACACGGGCGAACTCGTTTGGGGGCGACAACTCGTACATCACGATCTTTGGGATTACGATTTGCCGGCGCAACCGACGCTGGTCATGTTGCAGCACGACGGTACAAAGGTGCCGGCAGTCATCCAGGCGACCAAGATGGGGATGCTGTTTACTTTCAATCGGCTGACGGGCGAGCCGATTTTCCCGATCGTGGAAAGACCGGTGCCACAAAATGGCGTACAGGGCGAAGCGCCGTCCGAAACCCAGCCGTTCCCGACTGCGCCGCCGCTACTGGTCAGGCAGGACGTGATTACGCCCGACGATGCCTGGGGACTGACTTTTTGGGACGAGGGACAATGCCGCAAAAGCATCAGTCAGCTTCGTTCGACGGGCATCTACACGCCACCGAGCCTGCAAGGCTCGATCGAGATGCCGAGCTATGCCGGCGGTTCGGAATGGGGCGGCATTGCCTTCGACCCGGTGCATCAGATCGCCGTGGTCAACACCAACAATCTGCCGACGGCCGTCGCCCTGGTGCCGCGCGAGCAAATGGACAAGCAGATTGAATCCGGCCAATACGATGACTGGGATTTCAGTCGCATGGCGGGAACGCCCTACGGCATGCGCCGCAAGGCCCTCATGTCGCCGCTCGGCATTCCCTGCACTGCGCCACCTTGGGGTCAGCTTGCCGCCGTGGATATGGTGCACGGCAGGATTTTGTGGCAGGTTCCACTCGGAGTAACGCCGGGGCTTCACATGAGGCTCGGCATGCCGAACATTGGCGGGCCGATCGTGACCGCGGGCGGCGTGATTTTCATTGCCGCGAGCGTAGACGATTATTTTCGCGCCTTCGACATTGAAACCGGGGAGGTGCTGTGGGAGTATCACCTGCCCGCGGGCGGACAGGCCACACCCATGACCTATTCGATCAACAGCAGTCAATACGTGGTGATTGTCGCCGGCGGTCACGGCGGTCTCGGCACGAAACGCGGCGACTACGTCATCGCCTTCGCGTTGCCTCCCCGCGCCGAAGAGCGATAATTCTCGCTTGTGTTGTAATCGGCGCTGTACGGTTGTGCTCGACGGATCGGAAACACCGCATCGGCCTGAGTGGAGGTCATGGCCTTTGAGCGGTGTCTTCGCAGGTATCCTGTGATGGTCCGGTTTGGTCGCGTCTGTATTCCACACTTGAGCATTCGAGGCGCGCACGAGCCGGATGCCAAGCCCGAGGTGCAGGAGAGCTACGGACTTCACGGTGCAGCCGGGAAAGGGCGGCTTCGTTGCCCGCGAGTAAAGCCTTGGTGTCGCGATCGAGTGCATCGGGGCCTTTTGCGAGCGCCTTTTCGACAAGCGTGACGGGCGCGCGCCGCCGGTTGCCGCAGATGCGTGCCGCTTCGTTCCATTCGGGATCCAGCAAGCTGCGTTCGAAGGCGGTCATCTTGCCCGGATCGCCAATGTCTTGCGGCAGGGCATCGCATTCGCGTATCACGTCGGGTCGTTGTTTGTCTTCCGGAGTGCCGAAAAGGCCCGTTCGTCCCAGCCAGTCACCCAGGCGGTGCCGGCTGAGCAAAACCGACACGATCGGCGCGAGGATCAACGGCAGGGTGACCGGCAGCGACCAGTAGAGAAACAGCGGCTTGAGCCACCACGCAAACCACGACCAGCCGACCCCGAGTACGACGCCGAAACCGTGCATTCTGAGTGATGCCCACCAGCCGAGTTCGCCGCCGCGGTTCTGTCCCGCCCAGCGGATGTGCAGGTTTACTGCGGCTTCGAGTACAAAGTGAGTATGGGCAAGCATGCGTATGGGCGCAAGGAGCATGGAAGCAATGGATTCCAGCACAACCCCTGCCGTGAGCCGTAAACTGCCGCCGAAGCCGCGACGAAGTGGGCCGCGAACGAAGGCATCCAGGAATGCCAGAAGTTTCGGAAGAAAGAGCACGAAAGCCGTGCTCGCCACGAGCCGGATAGCCCACTCCGGATGCCACTCCGGCCACACGGGGATCAGATTGTGACCGGCGGGGAAATAGTCGATCGGGAAGAGGGTGAATTGCGCAACTTCGGCGGCGCTCAGGGCGAGAAAGGCCAGCCACAACGGTGCGGCTGCGTAGGCCAGCACGCCGTTCAGGAAGGTGAAGCGGTGCGCCAGGGCCAGGCCGCGGCCGCCCAGCATGAGCGCCAGATGCTGGAGATTGCCTTTGGCCCAGCGGCGATCTCGCGCAAGCTCGTCCACCAGCGTCGGCGGGGATTCTTCGTAGCTTCCTTCGAGCCCGGGTTCGAGCCAGACCTCGTAGCCTCCGCGCCGGATGAAGGCGGCCTCGACGAAGTCGTGGGACATCACCGCACCGCGAAACAGGCCGATGCCGCGTAAATTGGCAATGGCGCAATGATCCATGAATGCATTAGTGCGGATCAGCGCATTGTGTCCCCAGTAGGCGCCGTCTCCCAATTGGATGGCCGCAAGGCCGGTGGTGAACAGGGGGCCGTAGAGGCAATTGGCAAATTGTTGAATGCGGGCGAAGGGTGAGCGCGCACTGACGATCCTGGGCGGGGCCTGCAGGATGCCGACGCGTTCGTGGCACTGCATCAGGCGGACCATGCGCTTGATGGTCTCGCCCTCCATCAGGCTGTCGGCGTCGAGAATCATGAAGTAACGGTACTTGCGTCCCCAGCGGCGCATGAAGTCGGCAATATTGCCGCTTTTGTGCTTGAGGTTCAGGCGCCTGCGCCGATAGTGAATGCGGCCCGAGCCCCCGAGCATGCGAACCAGTTGGGCCCAGCCTGCCTGCTCCGCCAGCCAGGTTTCGGGATCCCGGCTGTCGGAGAGGATGAAAAACTCGAAATGCTTCAATTCACCGGTGCGCTCCAGGGAACGGTACGCAGCGGCGAGTCCGGCAAGGCTTTGCGCCACCGATTCTTCGTAAATGGGCATGAGTATGGCCGTGGGCGCAAGCGATGCGCCGATGAATGCTGCTTCGGAGGTGCGCGCCAGAAGGCCCTTGCGGTCGCCGCCCATGAGACGTATGAAAAAGCCCGAAAGCGCCAGCCAACCACCCAGCGATACCCAGCCGAAACTTGCGCCGAACGCGGCCGCCAAGGCAATTTCCAGCAGCGTTCCACCATGGTAGGGCAGCACCGCGAGCATGAAGTACACCGCGAACAGCGTCTGCACGACAAGGACTGCCACAAAGAAAAAACGCCGTACATGGGCGGCCCAAACCCAGCCCGTGGGAACGGCCTTGCGGTGCGCAGCGGGCCTCATCCTGTAGTGCAGACTGCTTCGCGCGATGGGGGGGGCGGAACGCGGCGGCAGCCCGGCGCGCTGTTCAGCCTGCATGATGCGTGGCGCCTCGCGAATGTTGCTGGCTAGCCTCCATTCGCGTTGATTCGATTGTTGGGGGGAAGCGTATAGGTCCAGGTTTCGGTCAGCGTCCTGTCTTCGGATTTGAGAAAGGCGCGCAGGACGAGATTCTTGTCTGCGGGGGCTTCAACGAGGAATGACAGGCGCCATTTCGCCAACGCACCCAGCCATTCGACACGCTGTTGCAAGACTTTGGCTCCTTCAAGCCCGCTTACCACCGCCTTCACCGGAGCATCGTGCGCGAGTTCGGCAAGCGGCCCGCCGCCGAAGTCGACAATGAAACGGTATTGGTTGGTCTGCTGGCTGCCGACGAAAGTGTTGACGGCCTTGCCAAGGGGTTCGCCGGTCATGCCTTCGTCG
>JAKDMP010000169.1 GCA_030452225.1 Gammaproteobacteria bacterium | reverse complement strand
CCCTGCCGGGGCGGGGCGAACGGGTGGGCGCCCGCCATCCGGTGATGCAGAACCTGATGCGTATCGAACGGCTGTTCGTGGCCGCCGGTTTCGAGGTGGCAACCGGCCCCGAGATCGAAAGCGAGTACTACAACTTCGAGGCGCTGAATATTCCCGCCGATCATCCGGCGCGCGCCATGCACGACACCTTTTATCTCACCGATGGCCGGCTGCTGCGTACGCATACCTCGCCGGTGCAGATTCGTCATCTGGAAGCAGTCGGCGGCCCGCCGGTGTGGATGATCGCGCCGGGACGCGTGTATCGGCGCGATTCGGACATCACCCACACGCCGATGTTTCACCAGGTTGAAGGCCTGGTGATCGATCAGGGCGTTCACATGGGGCATCTGAAATGGGTGCTGACCGAGTTCATGAAGGGCTTTTTCGAGCGCGATCTCCCATTGCGTTTTCGCCCCTCGTACTTCCCCTTTACCGAGCCTTCGGCCGAAGTGGATATCCAGTGTGTCCGCTGCGCCGGCGCGGGTTGCCGCGTTTGCAGCGGCAGCGGCTGGATCGAGGTGCTTGGTTGCGGCATGGTTCATCCGCATGTCCTCGAAGGACTCTGCATCGATCCATCCGCATACACCGGCTTCGCTTTCGGCATAGGGGTCGAACGCTTGGCGATGCTGCGCCACGGCGTGGAAGACTTGCGCCGCTTTTTCGAAAACGACCTGCGCTTTTTGGCGCAATTCGTCCGATGAAAGTCAGCGTATCCTGGCTGAAGGAATTGTGCCCTGTGGAGTGGGAACCCGCAGCGCTGGCCGAGCGCCTGACCAACCAGGGGCTCGAGACGGGGACGCCCGAGCCGATTGCATCGCCCGCAGAGGAAGTCGTGGCGGCGCATTTTGTCGAAGTCACCCCGATCCCGCGGACCAATTACCACCGCATCCTGGCGGACGTCGGCACGGGCGCCAGGCTGACGGTGGTCACCGCCTCGCCCGCCGTGAAATCGGGCATGACAGGCGCCCTGGCGCTGGCCGGCGCCACGCTGCCGGACGGGCGCGTCATCGAGGCGCATGTTTATGCCGGCGTGACTTCCGAGGCAATGCTCTGTTCGGCCGCCGAACTGGGCTTGGGAGAGGTCTCCGACAAACTGCTCGACCTGCCGACGGATATTCCCCCGGGCACGCCGCTTGCCCAAGTGTACGGGCTGCCCGACTGCGCGCTCGAAATCGACGTGACCGCCAATCGCGGCGATTGTTTTTCCATGCTGGGCATCGCGCGTGAGCTCCATGCGTCGAGCGGCGTTCCGCTGGCTTTGCCCCCGGCCGATCCGGTCCCGCCCGGGCATGAGGAGCGGGAAGCTGTGACGGTCGAAGACGGCGCGGCTTGTCCGCGCTACCTCGGGCGCGTGGTGACCGGGATCGACCCCGCGGCCAGGACCCCCTTGTGGCTCGCCGAGCGGCTGCGCCGCGCAGGGCAACGCTGCACCCATCCGGTTGTGGACGTGCTCAATTACGTCATGCTCGAGTCGGGCCAGCCGCTGCACGCCTTCGATCGCGATCGGCTCGAAGGCGGCATCCGGGTGCGGCCCGCCCGCGAGGGCGAAGCGCTGCTGCTTCTGAACGGGAACACGGCAAGGCTGACGCCGAACCTGCTGGTCATTGCCGACGCCACGGGTCCCGTGGCGCTCGCGGGCGTGATGGGCGGGGCGCACAGCGCGGTCTCGAGCCGCACGCGCGACATTTTCATCGAAAGCGCCTTTTTCACACCCGGGACGGTGCGCGGCCGCGCCCGGCGCCTGGGGCTGTTCAGCGAAGCGTCGCTGCGCTACGAGCGCGGCGTCGATCCGTGGCTGCCGGCGCCCGCGCTCGAGCGCGCCACTCGCCTCATTTGCGACATCACCGGCGGGACGCCCGGGCCGATCGGCACGACGGAGGCGCCCGAGCGGTTGCCCGAGCGCGCAACGATCAGCCTTCATGCCGGCAGTGTCGCGCGGCTGCTGGGCCTGGATATCCCCACCGGCGAGGTCGAGGCCATTTTCCAGCGTCTCGGATTGGCGCCGCAAGGCGACGCGGACACGCTGCGTGTGACGCCTCCGGGGGCGCGTTTCGACCTCGAAAACGCAGCGGATCTGGTCGAGGAAATCGCGCGCATCGTGGGCTACGACCGCATCCCCTGCGCCGCGCCGAACCGCGGCTTGAGCGCTCCGCGAGCATTGCGCCGCGGGGATGTTTCCGAACGTCTGGCCGCGCTGCTGACCGCGCGCGGCTACGACGAGGCGCTTACCTTGAGCCTGGTGGATCCCGCGCGGGACGGCGCCCTGGCGCCTGCCGGTAGCAGGGCATGGCAACTCGACTATCCCCTGTCGGAGCGTGAGTCGGTGCTGCGCCGATCGCTGTGGCCGGGGTTGCTCGACAGCTTGGCCTACAACGCCGCGCGCCAGGCAGAGCGGGTGCGTCTGTTCGAAATCGGCAAGGTGTTCGACGCCGTCGGTGGGGAGCGTCTGCGTCTCGGCGCCGTGTTGTGCGGCACGGCGGCGCCCGAGCAGTGGGGAGAGCGCCGGCGTGAAGTGGATTTTTACGATCTCAAGGGCGACGTCGAGGCCCTGCTGGCGGCCGCGGGAGCCAAAGACATCGCCTTCGCGCCTTCATCGCGCGCGGGGCTTGCCCCCGGCCGCGCGGCGAATGCGCTGGTGGCGGGCGAGTGCCGAGCCGAGTTCGGAGTCGTTGCGCCCGAGCTGGCCGCGCAATGGGATTTGCCGCGTGCGACCCTGATGCTGGAACTGGATGTGGCCGGTTTGTCGCAACCCGCCGTTGTGCAGGCTCAGCCGCCGCCGCGTTTTCCCGCGGTGCGCCGCGATTTGTCGCTGATCGTGCCGCTCGCCGTATCCGCGGCGGCGTTGCAGGCGACGGTACGGCGACATGCGGGAAAACGCCTGACTGCTTCGCGCATTTTTGATGTTTATACTGGAAGGGGGATTCCCGAAGGGACGCGCAGTATTACCATGGGCTTGATTTTTCGCGACTTGTCCCGCACTCTCACCGACGCGGAGGTCGATGCGGCGGTGTCGGCCGTCATCAGCGGATTAACCGAGGAGGTAGGCGTTCATGTCAGGAGCAGATAAAGCCACGGTCACCAAGGCCGAACTGGTGGAAGTCATCTTTCGTGACCTCGGCCTGAACAAGCGCGAGGCCAAGGAGCTGGTCGAACAGTTTTTCGACGAGATGGCGCGCGCGCTGGTTGCGGGCGAGCCCGTCAAGCTGTCCGGATTCGGCAATTTCGAGCTGGCCGACAAGAGCCGACGCCCCGGGCGCAATCCCAAAACCGGCGAAGAGATTCCCATAACGGCCCGTCGCGTGGTAAGCTTCAAGGCCGGGCAAAAGCTAAAGCAAAGAGTAGAGGGTCATGCTGGAAGCGGGGAATAATGGAGAATTGCCGGCGATTCCGGCCAAGCGCTACTTCGCCATCGGCGAGGTGAGCTCGATCTGCGACGTCAAGCCGCATGTGCTGCGCTACTGGGAACAGGAGTTTCCGCAGCTCAAGCCGGTCAAGCGCCGCGGCAACCGGCGCTACTATCGCCACCATGACGTATTGCTGATTCGCCAGATTCGCGAATTGCTCTACGCCGAGGGCTACACCATCGGCGGCGCGCGCCACAAGCTCGAAGGCGGCGAGGCGCGCGAGGACCAAAGCCAGAGCCGCCAGGTTGCGCGCCAATTGCGCGCGGAACTGGAGGATCTCCTCGGCGTCCTCACCAAGTAGCCATCTGCATTTGCGCTCGAGTCACAAGCTGTTGCTCCCTGCGCTATTGTGCAAATGATTTAACATGTTGCCGGGAAACGCAGCGAGCGAAGGCGCATGGTCCGGCACTTGGTGGCTCGCCCTTCGGGCATGCGCCGAGCGCAGTAGTTTCCCGGTTACCTGTTCGGGGTGTAGCGCAGCCTGGTAGCGCACCTGCATGGGGTGCAGGTGGTCGGAG
>JAKDMP010000168.1 GCA_030452225.1 Gammaproteobacteria bacterium | reverse complement strand
CTTCGTCACCAGCAGCGGCCAAGTCACGGTGTTGACAACGACTCAACCGCCCGCATCGCTGAGCGATTTCACGTATCCAGTGGGCTGGTTCAGTTTCGCCATCAGCGGGCTCACACCAGGGGCCACCGTGACGGTGCAAGTCGTGGTGCCCGAGGCGATTGTGATTATCACTGGCCTGGTTTGGGCAGAGTGCAATAACCTCATCGGCGGCTGTGCCATAGTGCCGTACGCGACCTACGACGGCGGCAACACAGTGACGCTGACCTTGACCGATGGCGGCGTGGGTGATGCCGACGGCACGGTCAACGGTGTCATCACCGATCCCGGCGCGCCGGCGATGGCAAAGGCCAGCAACGGCCCGCCGGTGGCCAGCGGCGGCACGCTCAAGGTTAATGAGAATGCCTCGGCCAGCGGCACACTCAAGGCCACGGATGCCGATGGCGACGCGTTGACGTTCAGCATCGTCGCGCAACCCACCCACGGCAGCGTGACGCTCGACGATGCCGCCACCGGCGCCTACACCTACACGCCGACGAGCGGTTATTCGGGCGCCGACAGCTTCACCTTCAAGGCCAACGACGGCCAGGCGGATTCCAACGTCGCCACGATCTCTATAACGGTGAACGCGGCGCCTCCGCCGCCGCCACCCCCTGGCGGCGGTGGCGGTGCCCTCGGCGACCTTGGTCTGGGCCTGCTCGCGCTCATCGGCCTCGCGGGTCTCATCCGCCGCAGGCGCTAGACGAACAACTCCAATGTCCTCACATGGGGCGGCTTCGGTCGCCCCTTTTTTATCCGTGGCGAAGACAGCTCCCTCAATTCCCCTTCGCTGACGAAGGGGGAAGCTGGGGCCGTGCCATTTGCAAGCGAAGGGGCCGCATTTACCCCCTGCGGGACGAAGGGGGTCGGCGCGTAGCACCGGGGGGATGTCCCGCCTCCTTTGGGGGGAAGGGAATTGCGCCACAGGCGCGAGAGGACCGTTGCGCTCGTCTGCGCGTGCATCAAAGTGCTATAGTCCATCCGATACCATTGGCCTCGCGGCTGGGGACGCGCATGAACGCAGGGAGCAACCGTGAATCGGGCGATACACCACGCGCCGCGGATTACGTTTGGCGCTTCGGTAACGTCGAACTCGACGGGCGCAGTCTCGGCCTTGTCGTCGGCGGCCAACCGATGGCAATCGAACCCAAGCCGCTCACACTTCTGCTTTACTTCCTCACCCATCCCGGCGAGGCGATCACCAAGGACGAACTGCTCGAGGCGATGTGGCCCGGGCGCATCGTAGTCGAGGCAGCGCTAACCAATTGTGTACACAAACTGCGCTCGTTGATTGGTGACGACCAGGCGACAGTGATCCAGACCGTGCGCGGCTACGGCTACCGGCTGGTCGTCGCGGATCTCAAGGTTGAGAAGCTTGCGGGGTCAGCTCCACCGCAGATGTTGGCGCCCACCATGAAAGCAGGAGAGACGGTTCACGGACGCCCGCTGTGGGAATTGCAGCGCTGTCTCGGCAGCAGCGGTTACGGTGAAGTCTGGCTCGCGCGCCACAGCAAGCTGCGCGAACTCAGGGTCTTCAAGTTTGCACACCCCAATGCGACCAGCCTGGCGGCCATCAAGCGCGAGATCACGCTCCATCGATTGATGCGCAACGTGCTCGGCCATTGCGAATGGCTGGTCAATGTACTCGACTGGAACCTCACCGAGCCCCCCTATTTCATCGAGATCGAGTATGTCCGCTCGGGAAGCATCACGGATTGGGCCAAATCGCATGGCGGCATCGACAAGGTGGCTCTCACGCTGCGTCTGGGTCTCATCGTGCAGGCTGCCGAGGCGCTCGCGACCGCACATTCGATGGGCGTCTTGCACAAGGACCTGAAGCCCGCGAATTTGTTGGTGGACACCAGCGACCCCGAACATCCCCGTCTGCTCTTGAGCGATTTCGGCAGTGGACGATTGCTCGACGACGAACGGCTCGGCGCGCTCAACATAACCCGCTTGGGGTTTACTCACACCGCGCTTCGCAGCGACACCGACTCGGGCACGTTGCTCTACATGGCCCCCGAGATTCTTGGTGGCGAGCCCGCGACCATTCAAGCTGATGTCTATGCGCTCGGCGTGATTCTTTACCAGATGGTCGCCGGCGACCTCGGTAAACCGCTCGCGCCGGGCTGGGAGCAGGATATCGAAGACGAGCTTCTTCGCGAAGACATCGCTCGCGCCGTCGCCGGCAACCCGGAGCAGCGCCTGGCGAGCGTGACCGAACTCGCCGATCGTCTCGAACGGCTCGCCGAGCGTCGCGCCGAGCGCGAACACGAACGCCGCCGCGCCGAAGACATGGAGAAAACCCGCGCCGCGCTTACTCGCGCACGGGCACGCCGGGGACTCTTGCAGGCGCTGGTCGCGACCTTCCTGATCGCAGCCGTCGTGACCGGCATTCTGCTCTGGCAAACGCAACGCGAACGCACCACGGCTGAACGCGAAGCGCGGCTCGCTCAATCCGTCACGCACTTTCTCACCAACGATCTTCTGTCCTCGGCCAACCCCATGATCGCCGGTTCGCGCGACGTAACCGTGCGCCAGGTACTTGATGCCGCGAGCGCGAAGCTGGACACACAATTCGCGCGCCAACCGCTGGTGAAGGCTTCGCTCGAACGGGTGATTGGCACCGCCTATGCGGCGATGGGCGATCGCAAGCAGGCCGTACCACTCCTGCTCGCCGCCGAGCACGGCCTGTCCGCGCAACTCGGCAATGCCGCGCCCGAAACCGAAGCGGCGCGCCTCGCCCTGCGCGACCTTTATCTGGACCTGTTCGACATCAAAGGCGTTCTGGCCGTTTCCAAACGCATGGATGCCGCCGAGCAGGCGGCGGGCATTCCCAATCCGGAGGCGGAATACGAGGCCCGCGCGATGCTGATCGCGATGCCCGCCATCGCTCGCGCCGGCGCCTATTGGCTGACCGACCTACAGGCGCCGATGAACCGGCTTTACCAGGAGGCGAAAAAGCAACTCGGGCCCGACAACCGAGCGACCACGCGCATGCTCTGGTACCGCGGCGTCGCGCTTTCCTGGGCGCACCGTTACCGCGAGGCGGTGCCCATTCACCGCGAGGTGCTCGAAAAATTCCGCAAGATTTACGGTCACGACCATCCGCGCACGCTGGAGGCGGCGATGTATCTCGCGCAGGCGCTCGATCGAACCGGCCGGGCCGCGGAAGCCCGGCCGCTGCTCGAGAAAATGACTGCCGACTTCGAGCACACGCTCGGCGCGAATCATGTCTTCCTTCTCAATACGCGCCGTACTCTCGCCGAAAACAATCTTCTGGTCGGCAAGCCTCGGGCCGCAATCAAGGAAATGCGCGCGGTGTACGCCCGGCGCAAGGCCCTTCTCGGCGAGAACAGCCGTCTTGCCGAATCAGACGCACTGTATCTTGCGAAGATACTCGCGGCGACCGGGCGCCCCGCCGAGGCGCTCCCCATCCTCGAACGGCTTCTCCGCTCTCAGGAAGACGGTCAGGGCGCCACGTCACCGCAAACATTGTTGACGCGCAACACGCTCGGCAAGGTACTCGCGCAAATGCACCGCGACGGCGAAGCGCAAGCTCTGTTGAGCAAAAACTACCGCAGCGCCGCAGCGCGTTTGCATAGCGGTTGGTTCCTCGGCGAAACCGAATACGAGTTGGGCAACGTGCTCAAGGCCGAGGGCAAATCAGCGCAGGCGAAACCGCTGCTCGAAAAAGCCGCGACCGTCTTCACCCAGGCGCTCGGCACGCAAGACCCCATGACGAAAAAGGCCCGTCTCGCCCTCGCCGACTTTTGACAACCCGAGAACCATCTCGGCAGGCCATGCCGGCGAGACGCTGGCGCTCCCCAACGCACCTCCCGCAGGAGCGTGCCATGCGCCCGACCACCGGCAACAGCCGGCGCTCCGGATCGCGAGCAAGCTCGCTTGTATGTTATTTCTGACGGGTCTCTGAAGAGACAGA
>JAKDMP010000167.1 GCA_030452225.1 Gammaproteobacteria bacterium | reverse complement strand
AAGAATCTGTGGACCGACGGCGCAGAAGGGCTGCCCATCTCACTCTATGCGGCCAGTGACGAGCGCGACGAGGCCGCGCACATCGTGGCGCGCATCGATCGCTGGATCGCCGATGGCGGCACGGCAGGCGATGCTGCGGTGCTGTATCGGTCAAACGCGCAATCGCGCATCTTCGAGGAGGTGCTGATTGCGCGCGGCATGCCTTACTGTGTTTACGGTGGCTTGCGGTTTTTCGAACGCGCCGAGATCAAGGATGCCCTCGCCTATCTTCGACTGACACTGCATCGCGGCGATGATGTGGCCTTCGAGCGCATCGTCAATGTCCCCACGCGCGGGATCGGGCAACGCACCGTGGAGATCGTGCGCACTTACGCGCGGGGCGAACGCACCTCAATGTGGGAGGCCGCGAACGAATTGACGCGCGACGACAGCGAACTGTCAGGCCGTGCGCGCAATGCTTTGGCCAACTTCACTCGGCTCATCGAGCATATGAGTGTGCAAATGCAATCGCGCGAGCTTGGCGACGCCATGGAGTATGCCATCGGCGCAAGTGAACTCGACAAACATCACGGCGCCGAGGGGGGAGAAATCGCTCAAGGCCGCCTCGAGAACCTGGCCGAACTCGTCAATGCCGCCGGCGAGTTTTCGCCTGCCGATGATCTTGAACCGCTGGAATCCTTTCTTGCCCAAGCCGCGCTGGAAGCCGGCGACAATCAGGCCGCCGATTGGGCCAATGCCGTCAAGCTGATGACACTGCATTCGGCCAAGGGGCTCGAATTTCCGCTGGTGGCCATTGCCGGACTTGAAGAGGGACTCTTCCCGCATGTCAAGAGCGTTGAAACTCCCAAGGGGCTGGAAGAGGAACGGCGCCTGTTCTATGTCGGCATGACACGCGCGCGCGAACAACTACTGCTCACGAACGCCGAGCGCCGCCGTCTGCATGGTCAGTTGCGTTACTCCAAGCCGTCGCGTTTTTTGGTCGAACTGCCCGAGGCGCACATCGAGGAAACCGGCCCGCGCCGCAGCTCCCGTCAAACTCACGAGGGTGGCTCTGCGGATGCCGCCAGGCTCGGTCAGCGTGTGCATCATGCCTCCTTTGGCGAAGGCGTCATCCTGGAGCAGGAAGGCGAGGGCGCACGGGCGCGGCTGAAGATCGCCTTTGCCGATGCCGGCGTGAAATGGCTGGTGACGCAATACGCTCGCCTGGAAATTCTTCCCTGAGTGGGGCAAGAAGTATCCCGACCTGCCTTCGGGACCAACTCTAAAAACTGGCTTCATGGGGGCAAGTCTGTCAGAATAGCGCTTTCATGTCCGAGTGAGGAGCCGCAGTGAGCGACCTCAGTACCCCCATCCTTTATACCTTCGCGGCCTACATGGTCGTGGTGCTTCTCATCTCCTTTATCGCCTGGCAACGCAACAAGAACCTCAAGGACTACCTGCTCGCCGGCCGCGGGCTCGGCAGTTTTGTCACCGCGCTTTCAGCTGAAGCTTCGGACATGTCACAGTGGTTGCTGTTGGCGCTTCCCGGTTTGGCCTACGCTGCCGGCCTGGGCGCCATGTGGATGGCGATCGGCTTGGCCGTCGGCACCTACATCAACTGGTTGGTGGTCGCGCGACGTCTGCGCGAGAGAACCGAATACTACAATGACGCACTCACCCTGCCCGATTACTTTGCCGGACGCTTCGGGGAGCGTACACACATCCTGCGCGGGATTGATGCAATCGTCATTCTGGTGTTTTTCGTGTTCTACGCCAGCTCCGGATTTGTGGCCGGCGCAAAACTGTTTACCAGCCTGTTCGGCGTCTCTTATTTCTGGGCCCTGGTCGCCGGCGCGGCCGTGGTGATGTCCTACACCTTTATCGGCGGCTTTCTCGCCGTCGCCTGGAACGATGTACTTCAAGGAGCGATGATGTTTTTCGCTCTCGTGGTCGTCGCCCTGCTCGGCCTTGCCTACGTGGGTTGGTTCGATGGACTGGCGAACACACTCAATGCGATCAACACGGATATGCTCAATCCGTTCTATGACGTCGTCAACAATCAGTCCTACGGCTGGATCGCCATCATTTCCTTGCTGGCTTGGGGGCTGGGTTACTTTGGTCAACCACATATTCTGGCTCGTTTCATGGCAATCGACAGCCCCAAGGGCATCCCCTCGGCGCGCCGATTTGCCACCTCCTGGGTGGTGATCGTGCTTGCGGCCGCCATCATCGTCGGGTTGATCGGCTGGGGGGTCGTCGATCATCAGCTTGCCGGTAACGCACGCGAGAAAGTGTTTATTTTTGCCGCGCTTCAACTTCTGCCTTCGGTGCTCGGTGGCATTGCGTTGGCGGGCATTCTCGCAGCCATCATGTCCACCGTATCGGCACAACTGCTGGTTGCCGCCTCGGCTTTTTCAGAAGACATTTACCGTGCCTTTTTCCGACGCAACGCGGGTCAGCGTGAACTGTTGTGGGTAGCGCGCCTGGCGCTGCTCGGCATCGGTGTACTCGGCTTCATCGTCGGGCTCAACCCGAACAGCGGAATCCTCAGCCTCGTCGCTTACGCCTGGGCGGGGTTCGGCGCCGCCTTCGGGCCGGTGATCGTGCTCTCGCTCTACTGGAAGCGCATGAACTGGGCTGGCGCATTCGCCGGCATCATTGTCGGCGGTGCGACCATCATTATCTGGCACAATCTTGCCCACTATGGCGGTATTTTCAAGCTCTATGAGATGGTGCCCGGCGTGGTGTTCTCGACCATCGCCATCATCGTGGCCTCGCTGATTACCCCGCCACCCCGGCAAGACGACAAAGCCCAACGATCAGCAGCACACAGCCCGTAAGCGCCGCAAGCCCGTGCAGACCGATTGCGAAAGGTGGCACGGGTAAGCGCGTCGCGCGCAGCGAAAACATGAAGCCGCCTGCCGCAAAGGCTAGCGTCAGCACGACGATGCCGGCATCCAACGGCAAACTGTGCTGACCTTGCCAGAGCGCAAAGGCAATCCACAGGCAAATCAATGCCGTGATGCCCAAAGCCGGATGAGCCCGCAATAGCCAACGCGGCAATGATTTGCGGCTAACCAGGCAGATAACCAGCGTCAAGCCGCCGAGTACGGCCAGGCAAGCCAATGCGCTGCCCACAATCGCAAGCGTCACGAAGCCGCCTTCTCAGCTTGCATGGCTGGCGCGCTCCTCGGACAGATCAATCCCGAGCGTTTTGAGCTTGCGGTACAAATGCGTCCGTTCCAATCCAACGCGCTCGGCCAGCGCCGCCACCTTGCCATCGGAAAGCTCCAGATGCGCTTCAAGATAGGCGCGCTCAAAGCTGTCGCGCGCCTCGCGAAACGGCAGGGCCAGCAGATCGTCATCCAAACGCGGAGCCGAGGACGATGTCGGCGTCCCCAACGATTCATCCACCTCACTCAAGGCGACGGTATCGCTTGAACCGCCGGCAAGCACGCGTTTGAGCACATTGTTGAGTTCACGCAGATTGCCCGGCCAGTCATACCGGCGCAGTCGATTGAGCGCGGCGGCGTCAAACCGACGGAAGGCATAGCCACTCTGATCCGCGAGCTCATCCACGTAAAAACGAATAACCTCGGGTAGAAAATCCTTGTACTCGCGCAGTGGCGGCACGTCCACCCTGAACACCGCGACCCGATCGTACAGCTCACGGTGCAGACCATCGGGAATATTATTGTCGCCCTGTGCTGGTCGCGCTGAGGCTACGAAACGCACAATCCGACCATGCGCGCGCGATATCAATGCGCCCAGCATTTCTTGCACGGCAGGATCGGCATCATCCACCTCGTCGAGAAAAACCAACGCGGGTTCATCCAGATTTTCCACGCGAGCACGAATGTCCTCGGCCCTGGCGCCCGAAAGCGACAAGCGCAAGAACATCCGACTACTCTCCACGGCCATGCGACGTGCCAAAGTTTCGCGACCACAGCCGCTCTCGCCGATCAACAGCACCGGCTCCGGATGATCAATGAGCGCTTCGAGCT
>JAKDMP010000048.1 GCA_030452225.1 Gammaproteobacteria bacterium | reverse complement strand
GCCTTCGCCGGGGCGACGATTGGTGCTGTACCGCTAAAGTAAGTGCCATTCGGCTATACGGAACTCTCGAGATCCTTGATCATGGCAGCGAGAAAGCGGCAGGCCTCGCCGCCCGTCGCGCAGCGGTGATCGAAGGTGATCGAAATGGGGATGCGCTTGTGGGTCTCGATGCCGCCCAGGACCGGCACCACATCATGGCGAATGCCGCCCGTACCGATGATCGCGACCTGCGGGGGCACGATGACCGGGCTGGCGTAACGGCCGGCCATCATGCCGAAATTCGACAGGGTGATGGTCGGGTTGAGCATGTCCTGCGGGCTGACCGTGCGCTCCCGGGTGGCCTTCTTGATGCGATTGAGTTGCTGGCGCAGGATCCGAGCATTCATCGATTCCACGCCGCGGATGACCGGCACGATCAACCCGTCGGGCGTGTCCACGGCCAGCGCGAGATCCACCTTTTGATGCAGGGTGCGGGTCATGGCATCGGGATCGAACCAGGTGTTGATAATGGGCTCGACGCGGCAACCTGCCACCACGGCCCGGATGACCCGAGCGCTGATGTCCTGCCCCGGCAGCCAGTAATGAATGTCGGCATCGTCGAAGAGGCTCGTGGGCATGACCTGGTCGCGCGAGGCGCTCATGCTTTGCGCCATGGAGCGGCGCGGGCCGCGGATCGACTCGGGGCTGCCGTAGTTCGCCGGCTTGAGCGGCGGGCGCTCCGGAGCGGGAGGCATGATGCCGGCCACACCCGCCGCGGGCGCGCTCTCGGCATGCCGTTCGACATCGCCGGGAATGATCTGGCCGCGATGACCGGAAGCTTCGACCTCCGCCAGATCCACGCCCAGTTCCTTGGCGCGCGCCCGGGCGGCCGGCGCCGCCTTGGGCTTCGCCTCGCTCTTGCGCCGGCGCTTGCGCACGATGGCCGCCTGTTCCAGGTCGTCCTCGCCGGAGGGCATGGCGCCGACCACGGTGCCGCTGTCTTCGCGTTTCTTCTCCTTGGGCGAAGGTTCTTCTTCGGCTTCGGCAGTTTGTGTTTTGTCCTGCGTCTCATCCGACCCGGACTCATCGCCTTCGACCTCGAAATCGACCAGCGGTTTGTGAACCTCCGCGACATCGCCTTCGGCCGCGTACAGCTTCACGATCCGCCCGGAGTAGGGCGAGGGCACCTCCACCACGGCTTTGGCGGTTTCCACCGAGGCCAATGGCGCGTCCGTCTCGATCCGGTCTCCTTCCTTGACGTGCCAGGTAACGATTTCGGCTTCGGTCAGGCCTTCACCCAGGTCGGGCAAGTCAAAAGTCTTCATCGTTTGGCCTCCAGGGTACGGCGGGCGGCGCCGAGAATGCGCTCGACGGAGGGCAAATAGCTCATTTCCAGTTGGAACAACGGCATGACGGTATCGTACCCGGTTACGCGTTCGATCGGCGCGAGCAAGGAATAGAGCGCCTTCTCGGCCACTTCGGCGGCGATCTCGGCCGCCACGCCGGCGGTGCGGGGCTCCTCGGCCACGATCACCAGGCGGCCGGTGCGTTCGACCGACTCCAGGATGGTCTCCGAATCATAAGGTTTGATGGTTCCAAGATCGATGACCTCGGCCTCGGCGCCTTCTTCGGCGAGTTTGGCGGCGGCCTTGAGGGTTTCGTTCATCATCGCGCCCCAGGAGACGAGCGTCACGTCGCCGCCTTCGCGAAGCACGAAACAGGTATCGAGCGGCAGCGCCTCGCCGTCATCGGGCACTTCCTGCTTCGTGAGCCGGTAAATGCGCTTGGGTTCGAGAAACACGACCGGATCCGGATCGCGGATCGCAGCGAGCAACAGGCCGTAGGCGCGCCTGGGCGAGGAGGGGATCACGACGCGCAGCCCCGGCGTGTGGGCGTAGATTGCCTCCATACTCTCGGAATGATGCTCGGGCGCGTGGATGCCGCCGCCGTAGGGTGCGCGCAGCACCATCGGGCAGCTCAGCCGCCCGCGCGTGCGGTTGCGCATGCGCGAGGCGTGGCTGATGAGCTGGTCCACGCCCGGGTACATGAAGCCGCTGAACTGGATCTCGCCTACCGGCTTCATGCCCTGGGTGGACATGCCCACGCATAGACCGGTGATCATGGCCTCGGCAAGAGGGGTGTCGAAAACGCGCTTCTCGCCGAAGCGCTTCTGGAGGCCGTCGGTCGCCCGGAAAACGCCGCCGTTGGCACCGATGTCCTGCCCGAATGCCACCACCGATTCATCGTGTTCGAGTTCCCAAGCGAGCGCCTGGGTCACCGCTTCGACCAGAGTGATCCTGTTGGCCATTATTCCGCCTCCCTCAGTGCCGCTTCGCGCTGCTCGCGCAGCGAGTCGGGCAGCTCTGCGTACATGTGGTCGAACATGGCGGCCACCGAATCGCGCTCGGCTTCCTGGTAGGCCTTGACGGCGGCATCCACGGTTTTCTTGTTTTCGGCAACCAGCGCCTTTTCCTTTTTTTCGTCCCAGATTCCGAGCGATTCGAGATACTTCCTCGTGCGCACGAAGGGTTCCTTCCTTTGCGCCGCTTCGACCTCTTTGGCTTCGCGGTACCGGGTGGCATCGTCAGCCGTCGTGTGGTCGGAGAGCCGGTAAGTGAGCGCCTCGATCACCGTCGGCCCCTTGCCCTCGCGGGCGCGCTTCAGCGCCTCGTCGGCGACCTTGCGCACGGCAATGATGTCGTTGCCGTCGACCTGCACGCCGCGCACGCCCGCGGCCAGCCCCTTTTGCGCCAGGGTTTCGGCGCGCGTCTGCCTGGCCAGCGGCACGGAAATCGCCCAGCGGTTGTTGACGATGACGAAGACCATCGGGAGATCCCAGACGCCCGCCGCATTGAGCCCCTCGTAAAAAGCTCCCTCGGAGGTGCCGCCATCGCCGAGGAAAACGACCACCGCGCGTTTCTCGCCGCGGGTCTTGAAGGCGAGGGCGGCGCCGGCGGAATACAGGCACTGGCTTGCGATCGGCACGCACCAGGCAAAATCCCCGGCGGCCGGCCCCTCGTACACATTGCCGCGCTCACTGCCGCCCCAGTAGCCGAGAATCTGTTCCGGCTTGACGCCGCGCGTGAACTGGGCGCCGTATTCCCGGTAGGAAGGGGCCATCACGTCGTCCTCGGCCATCGCCGAGCCCACACCCACATGGGTCGCCTCATGCCCGAGGCACGACGCATAGGTGCCAAGCTTGCCGGTGCGCTGCAGGGCAATGGCACGCGTATCGAAAGCGCGGGTCAGCGACATGGTCTTGTACAAGCCAAGCATGGTCTTCTTGTCGTTGGCGAATGCAGGAAGGCGCTTGACCATGGGCTTTCCATCGGGATCGAGCAATTGCTCGTAGCCGATTTCGAATCGTGCGGTTGTCTTCACGGATTCTCCTGAGTGAAACGGAACCGCGCAACAGCGCGGCAACCGGAAATTATACTGGAACAAGGCGCGATTCCGGCTCGCATGAAACGGACACCCGGTTACGTCGAGAGCCCCATGGCCATACCCGGATTCCAACGATTCTCTATATTGTAGTTGGTTACAGTCGTAACGTGGACCCAGTCTACCTCGCGCTCGACCTCGCAAGGTCTTGCAGGCGGGCGCGTTCCTTCCCCGGCCGGGGAATAGCCTGGCTGCATTGATTCACGCAGTCACGCTGTGTTATTTTGGATGCGCTTGTTGTTTGTGCTTTCGGGATCAAACCAGGCAAGTATCCATTTTCCAGGAGACCACTCGTGAAGACAAAATTCATCTTCCTGCTGTTTTCCGCGGGCTTGTTGGCGCTTCCCCTGGCTGTCCATGCCGACGAACTTTCGCAAAAGCTGGCCGACTTGATCCAGCCCGGCCAGTGGGAAAGCACCGTACATATCCAGATGTCGGTCGTCGGGACAAACATGACACTTCCTGCGCAGACCACGACAACCAAACGCTGTGTCAAGCAAGACGACTTTGACGACCTCGCCGCGCCGGACATGAAGAACATGAAGTGCAACATCACGCAGAAGGAGCTCTCCGGCAATACCCTGCACCTCGGGCTGACTTGTACGGGCAAGAAGGGCACCTTTACGCTCAACGGCACAACGACATTCGCCAGCAGGACATCCAGTACGTCCCACTACGTCATGACAGGCGAGATGCGGGGCATGCAGATGAAATTCGTCTCGGACAGCCAATCGAAACGGATTGGCGATTGCACCAAATCGTCCGGCCACTGATCTTCGTCCTGCGCCCCCCGTTGATCTTTCCCGGGAACTGGCCGAGCTTGTGCAAACCGGCCAATGGGAAAGCGCCTCTACAGTCAAGGTGTCCATCGTCGGGCAAGACCTGAATATCCCGGCGCGGACGGTGGATCACAAGCAGTGCATCAGGAAGGATGAATTCGACAATCTGGCCGCACCGCGGATGAGGGGCATGGATTGCGAAATGCTGCGCAAAGAGTTGATCGGGAAAACACTTCACATTGCTATGACATGTACGGGCGAAAGGGGCAATTTTACGCGCGAAGGGGGAACCACATTCCCCACTCGGACTTCCCGATCGTCCCACCATGTGATGACGGGCAAGCGCGGCAAGATACAGATGAAGATGGTCGCCGATGCCTACGGGGAGCGTACCACCGCGTGCGGCGAATCATCCGTCGGCCGAAACTGAACGGCCGGGCCTGCGAGAGCCTGCTTGATTCGCCCGGCCGAACCCGCTTCGGCCCGGGACGCTCATGCTGATTCTGACGCATCCAGCCTTCCTGGATCACGACACCGGGCCGGGCCATCCCGAATCCCCCTCACGCCTGCAGGCCGTACTCCAGGCAATACAGGCGTTCCAAAGCGTCCACCCCGTCGAAATCATTGACGCTCCGCGAGCGAGCCGGGAGGCCTTGCTGCGCATTCATTTGGCGAGCTACCTCGAGGAGCTGGAGCAGCGTTTTCCGGAACAGGGCCGCGCATGGCTCGACGCGGACACCAAGATATCGCCGGGCAGCCGCGAAGCCGCCTGGCGGGCCGCCGGAGCGGTGCAATGCGCCACCGAACAACTATTGGCCGGAAAGGACAGGCGCGCCTTTTGCGCCGTACGGCCTCCAGGCCACCATGCCGAGCCGGACCGGGCCATGGGCTTTTGCCTTTTCAACAATGTCGCCGTCGGTGCCGCCGCCGCATTGGCTGCAGGCCTGGAACGTGTCTCGATCGTGGACTTCGATGTTCATCACGGCAACGGCACGGCCAGGATGTTCCGGAACGAACCGCGCGTCCAGTACGGCTCGTTCTTTGAACATCCCTTCTACCCGGGGAGAGAACTCGAACCCGGCGAAAACGATGTATTCGTACCGCTTTCGGCGGGCACGGATGGCGAGCAGTACCGCCGCATCTTCTCAGAGCAGGTGGAGCCTGCGCTGGCAGCCTTCCAGCCCGAACTGATTTTCATCTCGGCCGGCTTCGACGCCCACGCGGGCGATCCCCTCGCGCACCTCGCTCTCGAGGACAACGACTACGCCTGGCTCACCGAGAGCATCGTTGCCGCTGCCAATGCCAGCGCCCGGGGCCGCATCGTCTCGGTGCTCGAAGGCGGCTACAATCCGGCCAACCTGCGCAGTACCACACTGGCCCATCTCCAGGCCCTGATCTTGTAGCGCAATGTATTCACGCATTCGCGCTCTGTGCGCTGCCGGGGAGAGAGGATATCCGCCAAGTTTCGTTCCTCCGTTCGAAGCGCGGGAGAGCCTGCACGCGCCGGGGCGAGTAACCCGTTTGATCTTCAACCCGGCTATTGCCGAAACCAGAGGTAATCATGGTCCACCAACGGCTGCAGCAGGCTCTTGTTGACGCGGACTCCCGAAACCCTTTGAATCTCCGCCACGCTACTCTTGTCGTTCACCTCGCGCAGAAATCGCCGCATCGGCACGGCAAGTGAGAGCCGAATGTCGTCGAAGGCATGGCCGGGCCAGAAAGCCTGACCGTCGAGGACCTGTAATCCCGGCGCCCTGACCGGGATCCATTCCCGCCAGTCTCCGCCAAGCCGAAAGGAGGCCTCCGGACGATCGGCGCGGCAGGAAATCAAGTCGTGTCGAAACAAAGCCGCCCGGTACTGCTCGCCGGCAGCCAGGCGCTGGACTTCATCAAGTGCGTTCCAACGCCGCAACAGCTTTTGATTCATTCGTCCGGCCGGAATCTGGTAATGGGCGCGGTTGAACAGATCTTGTACCTTCAGCCCGCACTGCCTGGACAGTTCATGATACTCCGTGATGGTGAAGGGGCGATCCTGAGGATGCAGCAAGTAATCCATCAACTCCGCCTGGTTCATCAAATCCGGAAACTGCTGTCGGCGCTGCCAGAGCGGGTGACTCGGCGGCAAGTGGCTCACCAACTCTTGCAGGGCGTGGATATCCGCCGCGTCCAGCCGATCTGCGCGAACACCCAATGTCGCGAGAAAATTCTGCAAATAGTAGATTGCGTCGCGTCCCAGGGGCGCGTACACCATCCAGTAGATCACGCCTCCCACGCGCAATAATTCGCGCAGGGCACGCAAACCTGCCGCCGGATCCGGCAGATGATGCAGTACACCCGTGCTGACAATCAGGTCGAAAGTCTTGTTCAATTGCCCGCTGTCCTCGAGGCTCAATCGCTCCAAGGCCAGATTCTGCAAGTGAAATTGGTCCGCCAGCGCACGAGTCTGCTTCAGACTCGCCTCACTCAAGTCAATGCCGGTCACATTCGAATTTGGATGCGCGGCCGCCCATCGCGCCGCCTGGCTCGAGCCGCAGCCTGCGACCAGAATATCCAGGTCATCCCGAAAGGTCTCGCGCGGCCAGAACTTGTGATAGAACGGTTGAAGGAAGCCCAGTTCCGCCACCTTTCCCTGTCGAAATGGATTCAAATCCTGCGTCGGCGTCGGATAGGGGAAACGCTCATACAGTCCACGGACGCGTTCGCGTATTTCCATGGGTCTTTGATTGAAATCCGCGGCAACCATCACCTTGATTCCTCTGTAACGGCATTCGAGCTGTCGAGCGCAATTCGGACGCTTTGGTGTACCCGGCAAGCGCCGGCTGTATTATACGGAATGGGCGCGTCGAAGCCCGATACAAAAATGTTTCATGCGGCATGTATTTCTCAAGCTCGCCGCCGCGGAGTGGATGACAATGCATTTTTTCATATCATCTCCAGGGACACCGGCTTCGATCCGCTGATTGCGCATCTGAAGTCAACGAAAATCCTTGCAAGCCGTTCGCGTAGCGTGCATGCCATGCCACCATCAAAGTCGTCAATTCAACCAGTCCTGCCGTGCGGCTCGATGCGGTCGTTGCCAACCTGAAGCAACAAGCTTCGATGTGTATATTGTAGTCGCGATGAAGGATTTCCCGGTCTTCCTCACCCGAACCCGCTCCCGGAGGGGGGCAGGGCCATGTCCAGCGCATGGAGAAGGGTGACTTGATCGCGAGCAGGCTCGCTCTCACGGGTTTCTACCTGCGTTGTATCGCGACGGAACCATCGCTCCAGTAACAGGAGCATGTATCTTGACGGGTACGCTTCCCGTCGCGAGCAAGCTCGCTTCTATAAATGCGGGAAAGCCTTCGGGCCGGGGTAGGTGGCGGAGTCGCCGAGCCGGGATTCGATCCGCAGGAGCTGGTTGTATTTCTCGACGCGCTCGCCGCGCGCCGGGGCGCCGGTCTTGATCTGCCCGCTGCCGAGAGCGACGGCGAGATCGGCAATGAAGCTGTCCACGGTCTCGCCGGAGCGGTGCGAGATCATGGCGCCCCAGCCGTTGTCCATCGCCAGGCGGGTAGCCGCAATGGTTTCGGTCAGGGTGCCGATCTGGTTGAGCTTGATGAGGATCGCGTTCGCGGCCTTCTTCTCCAGCCCCTGCCGCAATAACTTCGGGTTGGTGCAGAAGAGGTCGTCGCCGACGAGCTGTAGTTTGTTGCCCAAGGTTGCGGTCAGCGCCCGCCAGCCCTTCCAGTCGGATTCGGCAAGGCCGTCTTCCAGGCTCACGATGGGGTAGCTTGCGGAGAGTTTGCCGTAATACTCGCTCATGCCGGCGGCATCCAGTTCGCGCTTTTCGGTACGCAGGAGATACTGGCCGTTCTCGTAAAACTCGCTGGCGGCGGCATCGCAAGCAATGACAACGTCTTTGCCGGGCTGGTACCCCGTCTGTTCAATGGCGGCGACGATCAGTTCCAGCGGCTCCTCATTCGAGGCCACTGCGGGCGCGAACCCGCCCTCGTCGCCGACGGCGGTTCCCAGGGACCTCTGCTTGAGTACCGCCTTGAGGGCATGGTAGACCTCGGCCCCGCAGCGCAGCGCCTCGCGGAAACTGCCGGCCCCGACGGGCGCGATCATGTATTCCTGGAAATCCGGGCCTTCCCAGTTGGCATGCTCACCGCCGTTGAGGATGTTCATGCAGGGCACCGGCAGGCGCGTGGCATCAGGCCCGCCGAGCCAGGCGAACAGCGGCAGCCCGGAAGCTTCGGCCGCGGCGCGGGCGACGGCGAGCGAAACGCCGAGGAGGGCGTTTGCGCCCAGTCTGGATTTGTTGTCGGTGCCGTCCAGTTCGCACAGGCGTTCATCCAGGGCGGCCTGGCGCCGCGCGTCCATGCCGATCAGGGCTTTGGCGAGGGTGTCGTTGACGTTTCCGCAGGCCTTCAGGACGCCCTTGCCGCCGTAACGGTTCTTGTCGCCGTCGCGAAGTTCGGTGGCTTCGCGCTCGCCGGTGGAGGCGCCGGAGGGCACGGCGGCCCGGCCGCGCACGCCGCAGGCGAGTTCGCATTCGACTTCGACCGTGGGGTTGCCGCGCGAGTCGAGGATTTCGCGGGCATGAAGATCGGCGATTCCAAATTCTTCGTGCATGGTTTTACATTCTCCAGTGATTCCCCTGGCTCCTCATCGCGGCGGCCGCGGTCGCTTCTGCCGGCATCACGAGATCGCGGTTCGCAGCACACTCCCTCGCCCCAACCTTCTGCCCAAGGGGTCAGAGGGGGTGTCAAGTGGTAGCGAGCGGGGCATTCCAGCGTTCGATGACCCGGTACTCGTGCTCGTGGCCGAGCCTGGACAGGGTCCCGGTGTTCAGTGCAAGGTGCTGTCCGGCGCGGGCCGGTAATTCCATCCAGCGGGCCGCGAACATCCTCAGCGAATGCCCGTGGGCAAAAACGATGACATCGCCTTCTCCCTGCAGCAGAGTCTTGCGGGCACGGTCTGCACGTTCGCCCACGGCTTCCGGCATTTCGCCTTCCCGTATTGCGGCGGTCCATATCAGCCAGGCGGGATCGTTCAGTTCGCGGCGGATGTCGGCGGTCCTTCGCCCCTCGAATTCGCCATAATCCCATTCGATCAGGTCGTCCATGGGCCTGGCTTCGGGAAACCCGGCCAAGCTGGCCGTTTCCCTCGCGCGCGAGAGCGGGGAGGTATACGCATCCGCGAACTGCCGCTGCAATGCCGCCAGGCCCCGCCCCAGGGCCCGTGCCTGCTCGCGGCCCTTGTCATTCAAAGGCACATCGGTGCGCCCGGTATGTTTGCCGGCCGCGCTCCAGTCGGTCTCGCCGTGACGCACGAGCCATAAACGACGCTTCATTTGCCGCCCTTGGAACTGCCTTCGGGATCGTGCCAGCCGTCGAAAGCGGCGGTCATGGAGTGCGATTCGCTCGGGCCCCAACTGCCGGGCTCGTAGGAGTACACGGGGGTTTCCGCCGCCAGCGCCGGATCCACTACCTTCCAGGCGGCGCGTACCGCATCGCTGCGTGCGAACAGCTCCTGGTCGCCCTTGAGCGCGTCGCCGATGAGGCGCTCGTAGGGGGGTTCGTCGGCGGAAGGATCGCTTGCCGCTTCGAGTTCGACGCGGTTGCCGGCCATGATCTCGCCCGGCTGCTTGACGCGCGCGCCGATGGCGATCTCGACCCGGTCCGGTCCGAGCCGAAAGCGCACATGATTGCTGTTGGAGGCCAGCGGTTCGCTGAAGATGTCGTGCGGCGGGCGGTGCAGGCGAACCAGGATCTCCTGCGCATCCACGGCAAGCTTCTTGCCGGCGCGAATGAAGATCGGCACGCCCGCCCAGCGCCAGTTGCCTATTTCCAGGCGCAGGGCCGCGAAGGTTTCGCGCGTGGAATTGGGCTTCACGCCATCGATCTTGCGATATCCTTCATACTGTCCGCGCACCAGGTTCTGCGGCTCGAGCGGGCGGATGCTCGCCATGAGCTTGGCTTTTTCGTCGCGCATGGAGGACGAATCGCTCGAAGCGGGCGGCTCCATGGCGAGTATGGACAGCTCCTGGAGCATGTGATTCTGCACCACGTCGCGGATCGCACCGACATCATCATAGAAGGCCCCGCGATCCTCGACGCCGAATGACTCCGCCATGGTGATCTGGATGCTTTCCACATAGCTGCGGTTCCACAGCGGCTCGAGGATGGTGTTGGCGAAGCGGAAATAGAGCAGATTTTGCACCGGTTCCTTGCCGAGGTAATGGTCGATGCGGTACACGCGATCCTCGGGAAACACTTCGAGCAGGGTCTTGTCCAGTTCGAGCGCCGATCCCAGATCGCGGCCGAAGGGTTTTTCCACCACCACGCTGCCGGTCGTGGACAGTTTCGACTTGTGCAACCCCTCGACCACCGTTGCGAACAGACTCGGCGGGATGGCCAGGTAGAAGAGGGGATGCCCGCATTTGTCCAACCGTTGGGTCAGCTCGGAGAAGGTCTTTTCGTCACGGTAATCGCCGGAAATGTAATCCACGCGCTTGACCAGCCTGCCCACCGCCTTCTTGTCCTTGTTCTGCCCGTGATGCGCAACACTGTCGGCCACCCGCTTGCGCATCTTTTCCACCGTCCATGACGAGCTGGCCACGCCGATCACCGGCATGTCGAGCTCGCCGGCTATCTCCAGGCGCTCGAGCGAGGGGAAGATCTTCTTGTAGGCGAGATCGCCGCTGGCGCCGAACAGCACCAAGGCGTCCGAGTGGTTCTCTTTGGTCGCCACGACGATCAGCTCTTCTTCTCGTCGTGACCGCCGAACTCGTTGCGCATGGCGGAAAGCAACTTGTTGGCGAAATCGGACTCGCCGCGGCTGGTGAAGCGCGAAAACAGCGCCAGAGCCAGAACCGGCGCGGGTGCGCCCGATTCGATCGCGGCCTGCACCGTCCAACGGCCCTCGCCGGAATCCGACACACGCCCCGCAAATTGCTCGAGCTTGGCATCGCGCGCCAGCGCATCGGCGCTCAGATCGAGCAGCCAGGAGCCAATTACCGATCCGCGGCGCCACACTTCGGCGATCTCAGGAAGATCCATTTCGTACTGGAAGTATTCCGGGTTTTCCAGCGGCGTGGTTTCTGCGTCCTCGGCGTATTGCCGAGTGCCGGCGTTGGCGTGCTTGAGAACGTTGAAGCCTTCGGCGAAGGCTTGCATGATGCCGTACTCGATGCCGTTGTGCACCATCTTCACGAAGTGACCGGCGCCCGCTTCGCCGCAGCGCAGATAGCCCTCGGGCGCGGTACCCTTGCGCGAGCCGCGCGAAGGCGTGGGCTCGGCGCCGGCCTCGCCGGGCGCCAGCGCCTTGAAGACGGGATCGAGATGATCGCAGGCCTTCTCGTTGCCGCCGATCATCAAGCAGTAGCCGCGCTCGAGTCCCCAGACGCCGCCCGAGACTCCGGCATCGAGAAGATGAATGCCGTCCTTGGAGAGGTCTTCGGCCTGCTTGACCGCATCCTTGTAATGCGAATTGCCGCCGTCCACGATGATGTCGCCCCGGGCAAGCAGGGGACGGAGCTTCGCGATGGTGTCATCGACGTAGGCGGTGGGCAACATCAGCCAGGCGACTCGCGGTGTTTCCAGCTTGTCGACGAAGTCCTCGAGCGAACCGCAAGCGGTGGCGCCTTCCTTTTCCAAGGCCCTGACGGCGTCCTGGTCGACGTCGTACACGACCGCCGTGTGCCCGGCCTTTTGCAGGCGCCTGACCATGTTGGCCCCCATGCGCCCGAGTCCGATCATTCCGATTTGCATATTCCTGCTCCTTGTCAAATGTACCGGCAAAGACCCGGAGGGTCTCGTTTACCCCTCGGCTGCATCCAGAAAGTCCTGCAGACCCACCCTGAACACCCGACGATCGTGATCCTGCAGGGCAAGATAATCTCCGGCCGCCTGCGCCTCGAAAAGCTGCGCGAAGCTGTACGGCCGTCCGGGTATGTCGAGATCCGGAGAGGTGTCGTCCACGATCTGCACGAAAACACCGTTGGCGTAACCGCCCTTGTGTAGCTGCCCGGTGGAGTGCAGGTAACGCGGGCCGAGGCCCAGCGTCGTGGCCACCCGGAGTCGATCGCGCAGGGTTTCCCGTGCTTGTTCCAGAGCCGCGAAGTGCTTCGAATCGGTGGCGACGTAGGCCTGGATGGCCAGGTAATCGCCCGGCTTGACCGCCTTGAGGGCTTCTTTGCCGGTCGCCGTCGGCAAATCCGGAACACCTTCCTCGAGCACCTTCGAAGCCGCCTTCTTGGCCGCCTCGACGTTGGGTTGGTTGAAGGCATTGATTCCCAGCACGTGGCCCGCCACGGCAATGGCGAACTCCCAGCGAAAACATTCGGCGCCGATGCTGTAGCGATCGACGTAAGGCAGGCGTATGAGCGGATGTGCTTCACTGTCGATCCGCCCGCTGCCGGTCTGTTCGCCCAGGCACGCGAAGAAGCGGTCGTCTCCGTACACTTCTGCTGCGCCCACCGGCTCGCCCGCCACCGGCAGGATGCCGATGCCGTTTTTGCCGGTGGACTCGGCCACGAGCTGCTCGAGCCACATACCGAAGGTGGCGATCTCCTCGGGAAGAATCAGAGTCAGCTTGTCGCAGCCCTGGCGCGAGGCGTAACCGATCGCCGCTCCCAGGCGGACACCTGGATGGTCCTTCGCGGGACGATCGGGCATGCATGCTGCGATCATCTGGCCGGCACGCGAAAGCAGTTCCTCCACGTCGACGCCCAGCAGCGCCGCGGCAACCATCCCGAAGTGGGAGAGGGCGGAGTAGCGCCCGCCGATGTATGGGTTGTTGAAAAACACCTGGCGAAAACCCCGCTCCTTGCCGATTTTTCCGAGTTCCGAGCCCTTGTCGGTAATCACCGCGTATTGGCTCGGGTTGTCGTTGAGCGACCAGAAGTAATCGAGGTGGCAGCGAGTTTCGAGCGTGCCGCCCGACTTGGAGGCAAACAGGAACAGCGTCTTGTCGAGCGGCAGGGATTCGGCGGCTGCGCGCACGGTGACGGGATTGCTGCTGTCGAGCACGATCATCTCGAGCCCGCCGGCATCCCTGAAACTCGCGCGCATGACCTGTGGGAACAGGCTCGAGCCGCCCATGCCGCTCCACAGCACGTGCGTGATGCCGTCCTTGCGCAAATCCTGGACGAATTTATCGAGGCGCGGCACCTCCTCGAGCATTTCCTGGGGCGAGGTCAGCCAACCGAGACGATTGGTGATTTCGGTGGGCTCGTCCTGCCACACCGTGTAATCATGCGCCCAGATCCGCTCGACAACGTTGTTTTCCTCGATTTCTCCGATCTGCCGGCGGATGCCGGCTTCAAATTTTCCCAGGCGCTCTTCCTCCTCGTCACTGGCTTCGCGAAGTTCCTCGAGTTTTTTCTCGATTTGCGCGAGCAGCTTGCTGTAGGACTTGCTGAACGACTCCTTGCCGTCCTCCTGCAGTTTTTGCGCAAGCTTGTCGGTGTCCACGCCGGCCTCGTTGATGGCCTTGATGGTGTCGTCCGCGTCACCGCCGTCGGCGGGCAGGGGATCGCCGACACGGCCGTTGTCGACCACCGCGAACAAGGTGGCCTCGGGTACGGTATTGATGGTTTCCGGCGCGGTGAGATTGTAAATGTAGTAATCGTCGGGCAGACTCGGATCCTTGGTGCCGGTGCTGGCCCACAGCAAGCGCTGCACCATTGCCCCCTGGTCTGCAAGCTTCTTCCAGCGCGGGGAATCGAACAGCTCACGATATGCGCGGTAGGTCTGCATGCCGATGGCGATGCCGAGTTGGTTGTCGAGTTCGTCGGGAAGCTGGTCCGCGCTCGCCTTGTCCCAACGTGATATAAACAGCGAGGCCACGGAGGGTACTCTTGCATCCTTGCCCTCGGCGATTCGCCGCTCGATGCCCCTGAGGTACGCCTCGGCCGCGCGCTTGTACTGCCCGGGCGAAAACAGCAAGGTAACGTTGACCGGAATGCCCTCGTAAATCAACGTTTCGATGGCCGTCGCGCCGGCTTCGGTTCCCGGTACCTTGATGAACAGGTTGGGCCGCTGAGCCCGGCCTGCAAAATCACGCGCTTGCTTGATCGAGCCTTCGGCATCGTCGGCCAAACCCGGGACGAGTTCAAGCGACACATAGCCGTCGCGGCCTCCGCTTTTGTCGAAAGTGGGACGGAACAGATCCGCCGCTTGCTGCAAATCCTCGATCTCCAGTTCGAAGAAGATTTGCTCGGCATCCGGCCTGGCATCGTCGAGATGCTTTCGAATTCCTTCGTCGTAGTCGCCGCCGCCGCCGATTGCATGCTCGAAGATGGTGGGATTCGAGGTCAGTCCCGTAAGGGAGAATTTCTCGATGTAATGCTCGAGCTGCCCGTTGTTGAGCATGCCGCGGCGAATGTTGTCCATCCAGATGCTTTCGCCAATTCTTTCGTGCAATTCTTTCAGGGGATTCATGAAGCCTCCTTGCGTGGTATGGTCTTTGGAGCAATTCTAACGCCGTGTTCAACCCGCGCGCGGGGGCCGGCCCAGCCTTTTCTCGATCTCGAGTATCCGCTCGGTGGTGGCGAGGACGGTATCGGGGTTGAGGCTCATCGACTCGATTCCGGCCTCGACCAGAAATTCCGCCATCTCCGGATAGTCCGAGGGTGCCTGCCCGCAGAGGCCGGAGTGAATTCCGTTGCGCTGGCAGCCCTTGACGGCGAGAAGAATCATCTTTTTCACGCCCGTATCGCGCTCGTCGAAAGCAGCCGCGACGATCTCGGAATCGCGATCCACACCCAGGGTGAGCTGGGTGAGATCGTTGGAGCCGATCGAAAAACCGTCGAAACGCTTTGCGAATTCGTCCACCTGGATGACATTGTTGGGGATTTCGCACATGGCGTACACCTGCAAGCCGTTCTCGCCCCGCTTGAGGCCGGCTTTCTCCATCAGTTCGAGGACGGCATCGGCCTCCGCCACACGGCGCACGAAAGGGATCATCAGGATCACGTTGATAAAGCCCATTTCGTCGCGTACACGCTTCATGGCGGCGCATTCCAGCTCGTAGGCTTCGGCGTATTTCGGATGCGCATAGCGCGAAGCGCCGCGAAAGCCCAGCATGGGGTTTTCCTCGTGGGGCTCGAACCCCGAGCCGCCGATGAGCGCCGCGTATTCGTTGCTCTTGAAGTCGGACATGCGCACTGTCACCGGCTTCGGGTAAAACGCGGCGGCAATGGTCGCTACGGCCTCCGAGAGACGCTGGATGAAAAACTCGCGTCCATCGGCATAGCCCTCGAGCAGCCGCTCGATCTCGACGCGCGCCGCTTCATCATCGACCCGATCGGTGTGGA
>JAKDMP010000166.1 GCA_030452225.1 Gammaproteobacteria bacterium | reverse complement strand
CGGCCCCGCAATGAAGCGTGTGTGCGTGGACGGCCCCGTCTTCGATGCCGCCACCGTCTTCCCCGCCGAGCCGCTTCCCCAACCCGCCGAACCCGCCTTCGACTGACGGATTCTGTCACCTTGTTCACAGCAGGGTACGCAGAGATCACGGAAAATTCGACTCCTGCAATGCCGGAATCTGCCCGTTACATTCGGTGTACAACGCAGGCGCCACACAGTCAACCGAGGATGATTTGCAGCCAGAGGGCGATGTCGGCGACTTCGGGTTGGCAGAGTTGGTGCGCCATCGGGTAGGGATGCCAGGCCAGCGTGTAACCGGCATCGGCAAATGCCTTGGCCGTTAGTTCGCCCAGGGCATAGGGCACCACCGGGTCCTGCAGGCCGTGGGCGGCGAATATCGGCGGCGCGGCGGGCGGCGCGGCCTCGGCGCCCATGGCCCCGGCCGCGTGAAAGCTCGAAAGGACCATCACGCCGGCCAGGCCGGCGCCGTGCCGGCAAAGATATTCCAGCGCCACCGCGCCGCCCTGCGAAAAGCCCGCCACCACGACGCTCGAACGCGGCACTCCCCGCTCGATCTCCCGTTCCACCAGGGCGTCCAGCCGGGCAACGCTGCGCGCCACTCCTTCGGCGTCCCAACTCCCCTCGAAGTCCAGCCGTTCGATGTCGAACCAGGCACGCATCGGCATGCCGGCATTGAGACTGACGGGTTGTACCGGCGCATGGGGGAAAACGAAGCGCACCGGCACATTGATGGATTGCTTGAGCTGCGGCACGACGGGCTCGAAGTCGTGGCCGTCGGCGCCCAACCCGTGCAGCCAAATCACACTGGCCGCGGCCGGTGCTGCAGGCTCCATCTCCACGCCGTCGAAGAGTCGTTCGTTCATGCGGACATTGTATCCAGTGGCATTTGGTGGGCCCGAATCGAGCCACCGCTCCCGCATCCGTCCTCGCTTGTCCGAAGACGATCGAGAATACGGGTCGCAGTCTTCAGGCGCCCGGCAGCATCAGCTCGTCAATGTAGCACCAGCGCCAGTCCGAATCCGATTGGAACGAACGGATGATGGGGTGACCGGTTTCCTCGAAATGTTTTGTCGCGTGCTTGTTCTTCGACGAATCGCAACAGCCGACATGCCCGCAGACGAGGCACATTCTGAGTTCGACCCAATCGTCGCCCATCGCGAGACATTCCTCGCAGCCCTGGGCGCCGGGCGTCACGTCCCGAATCCGGTCCAGATGTTCGCATTCCTCGTTCATTTCAACTCCTTGCCGCGTGCGCGCACCCGCGTCGCGCACACGTGCGCATCGCGGGGTAGCGCCGCCGTCTTCACGGGAAATTCAATCCGGCTGCTTGGCTCCCAGGATGTCGATTTTGCTGATGACCGGCGGCTCGGCGAAAAGCTCATCGGCCTTTTCCTTGAGCGCCGCCGCGATGTCGCCGTTCAGATGCGCCTCGCGTCCGGCCTCGTCCTCGAAGGTATCGAAAATCGCGTAGGTGGAATCATCCTGCTTGATCGCATACCAGCTGATGGTGCCCTCTTCGCCCTGGGCGAGCGGCAGCCCGTCGGCAAGAAAAGCCTCCACGTCGGGCTCCTTGCCGGGTTTTGCCTTGAGCCGCGCATATAGTGCCTTTGTAACCATTGTCGTCCTCCATTTCACTGTTGTACCGCACGCAAGGCGCGTACGGCTTGACCTCGACCCCATTGTAGGACAAAGCCTACCGGTGTTTTTGGCGGCATTTGCGGGCCGGCGCGCGCCGATGTGTACCGGGATGCTCTCCGGGCGCCTGACCCCCTGCGTTGGGCGGAGTTCCGATCCGGTTAGACTGTGCGCATCCTGCCAGGCAGCCTCCATGCAAGACGTCCTCGATTTCCTTCTTCATCTGGATCAGTACCTGGCCGGATTTGCCGAGGCCTACGGACTGTGGGTGTACGGGCTGCTTTTTTTGATCATCTTCGCCGAGACCGGCTTCGTGGTGACGCCCTTTTTGCCCGGCGACACGCTGATCTTCGTGGCCGGGGCGTTGTCGGGCTCCGGCCACCTGGACTGGTTCGCCACCACGTCGGTGATTTTCGTCGCCGCCATCCTCGGCAATACCGTGAACTACGAGATTGGTCGCGCCATCGGCCCCCGCGTGTTCCGCTCGCGCTGGCGCTGGCTCAATCGCAAACATCTGGACGAAGCGCACCGTTTTTTCCTCGCCCACGGCGGCAAAACGGTCGTCATCGCCCGTTTCCTGCCAATCATACGCACCTTCGTTCCCTTTGTGGCCGGCGTGGGGCAAATGCCGCGTTGGCAATATTTCTCCTACACCGTTCTCGGGGCCTTCCTGTGGGTGGCCATCCTGTTCGCGGCGGGCTATTATTTCGGCAACATTGCCTTTGTGCGCAATCACCTGACCCTGATCGTGCTTGCCGCCGTGATCGTGTCCCTGATTCCCGCGGTGGGCATGGCCTTGCGCAACTACTTCAAACGCAAGCCCGAAGTTTCCACGAATGACTGAGGTCGTCGCGCTGGCGTGGAGCGGCGGCAAGGATTGTACCCAGGCACTCGCCCAACTCACCGCCTCTCCCGATGTCCGCATTTGCGCGTTGGTGGCGACGCTGGGGGAAGAGAACAAACGCCTGAGCATGCACGGTATCCGCGAAGACCTGCTCGAACGGCAAGCTGCGGCGCTTGGCTTTCCCCTGGTGAAGGCATGGCTCCCGGCGCCGGCCGACAACGATACCTATCGGGAACGTTTTGCCGCCGCGTTGAAGCCGTTGATCGTCGAGGGTCTCGAGCGGGTCGCATTCGGGGACATTGCGCTTGCCGATGTGCGCGCTTTTCGCGAGGAGCAAATGGAGGCGCTGGGACTTGCGGCACAATTCCCGTTATGGGGCGAATCGACGGCCTCGCTGGCACGGGGATTTATCGCCAACGGCCACCAGGCCGTGATCTGCTGCGTGGATACGCAGCAACTCGAAGCGAATTTTCTCGGTCGCCGGTACGACGAAACGCTGCTCGCGGATTTGCCGCCCGATGTCGACCCCTGCGGCGAAAACGGTGAATTCCACAGCTTCGTGTACGGCGGGCCGCTGTTCGATCATGCACTCGCGCTCGAGCCGGGGCAACGGCACGTCAGCCGGGAACGCTTCCATTTTCTCGACTTTCGGCCCGCGCCCCGAGGTGCTTCCCACCCACGAAAGGAGTGAACAAGCCGGCTCCCGTCATCCCGGCTAAAGCCGGCATGACGAATAAATCAGGTTTTCCCCTGGAAGAACCGGGCGTGATCCAGCACCGGGAATCGCCGGCGCAAATTCCTTTGTGCGGCCGTATCGAGTTCGGCGATCGCCGTGCCCGGCCGGCGTTTCAGGGCGGCCAGCTTTTCGCCCCAGGGTCCGACAATCATGCTTTCGCCGTGGGTTTCGCGCCCATCATCGTGACGCCCGGTCTGTGCCGCGGCCAACAGGAAACATTGGTTCTCGATTGCCCGCGCGGTCAGCAGTGTGCGCCAATGCGCCGCACCCGTGCTGGCAGTGAACGCCGACGGAACGGCAAACAGCGTACATCCCTCGCGTAATGCAAGGTAGCGAAACAGCTCCGGAAAACGCAGATCGTAGCAGACGGCCAGGCCCATGCGTCCCAACGGCGTATCCACCGCCACGGCACGATCGCCGGGAGCAAAATGCCGTGACTCGCAATACCGTTCGTTGCGCTCGGCGACGTGCACGTCGAACAGATGCATCTTGTCGTAACGGGCCTGACGATGGCCTTCGGAATCGTAAACCAGTACCGCGGCGGACGCCCGCGAATCATCGACGCGTATCGGTACGGTTCCTCCAATCAGCCAAATTCCGAACCGCGCGGAAGTGGCCGCAAGAAAATCCTGCATCGGGCCTGTTCCATCCCGTTCAAAGACGCGCCGCCGGTCCCGCGACGAGGCGGGCATGCAGGCAAAATTTTCGGGTAGAACTGCAAGTGTCGCACCGGCTTCGGCGGCGCGCCTGATGGCGCGCCGAGCGCGGACAAGATTGACCGCTACGTCCGCCGTCGCATTCATATGAATGACGGCCGCGCCCGTCCAGGCGCGCCCGCCGCGGCCCCCGCCGGCGCCTTCTGCTG
>JAKDMP010000165.1 GCA_030452225.1 Gammaproteobacteria bacterium | reverse complement strand
CTTGCTGCGAATTCCGCAATCACTCGCAATGCCCCATGAATAATGCAGGCTAGCATGGCAACAGGGCCGAATTTCATTTTCGAATTGCGCATGAATCGAGAACCCACGGCGGCAAGGCATGATGCCATCGGTGAACGTCCGGCTCCGGCGGGCCGCGACACCACCGCGGTCAACCGTGGGAGGCAGGATTTCACGAACGTCGAAAGCGTATGGCTGTTCGGGTACGGATCGCTGATTTACAAGGTGGATTTCCCCTTCCTGGAGCGGCGGCGAGCGACGATCCATGGCTGGTCGCGACGCCTGTGGCAGGGATCGCACGATCATCGCGGCACGCCGGAACAACCCGGGCGTGTGGCGACGCTCGTCCCCGAGCAGGGTGCGGCGTGCACGGGCATGGCGTACCGGGTTGCGCCCCCGGCCTTCGAGCATATCGATCGGCGCGAAAAGAACGGCTACCTGCGTTTCGCCACGACACTGGATTTCGGCGCAGGCAACGCGTCCGAGGGGCTTGTCTATATCGCCTTGGAAGACAACGGAGCCTGGCTGGGATGCGCCACCGAGGCGCAGATCGCCCGCCATATCGCCGCCGCGGCCGGCCCCAGCGGCACCAACAGCGATTATCTTCTTCGGCTTGCCGCCGCGCTGCGTGAGCTGGGCGCCGACGATCCACATGTTTTTGCAGTGGAGGCGCGGTTGCGCAGACCGCTCGACGTCGGTTGACCGGGACGATTTGCCCTCAAAGTTGACCGGTCGTGGCGTTCGTACCGCATTGAATATCTGCCCGACGACGCCTCCCGCGGCAGTTCATGCCGCGTATCGTTTGCGTTGGACGGCACCGCGCTTTAAAGTGAACGGTTGCACTTGATCCATGGGAACAGGGTAATGCGGTGAAAAGAACTCATGCCATTGTCAATGGCGATCAGCCTCGAGCCGGGGTCGTGAAAGCAGCAAGCGGAGTATCCGGATGATGCTTGGCATGACGCGTATTCCCGGCCAATACGAGCTTTGGAACGCGAGCGACGCACTCGGCCGGCACGCGCTCATGGCCGAGATTCTGGCCCAGGTGTCGCAGGAGGCCTTGCAGGGGGACAGCCTGGATTCGATGTTGCAGGCCATTGTCGACTGCATCGCTCGGCGCTTGCCGATTTCCGTTGCCAGCATCATCCTGCTGAACGAGCAGTGCACCCATTTCGAGCGCGAAGTTTGGTCGGGGCAGGTCGAATTGGCATGGCCGGGTGAGGAGTCCTGGCCCGTGAGCAAGGGCGTGGCGGGGCGCTGCGCGCGCAGCGGCAACGCGCAACTTGTGACCAATCCCGAAGACGACTCGGACTACGTGGTGGGCAATTCCAAGGTGAAGACCGAGTACCTGGTGCCGATTCGGCACCGCGAGCGAATGCACGGCGTGTTGAACCTGGAAAGCTTGCGGGACGACTTTTTCACTCCCGCCGTCTGTGCGGTGTTCGACGCCATCGCCGCCCAGGTCGCGGGCGTCATCAATGCGGCGCGGCTGCTGGAAGAATTGGGGCAGGCGAACCGCAGGCTGCACGAGCTGTCCATGGTGGACGGCCTGACGGGCATCGCGAATCGGCGTTGTTTCGATCGGTGCCTGGACGAGGAAATGGATCGGCATGCCCGCAGCGGCAAGTTACTCGCCATGCTTCTGATCGATGTGGATCACTTCAAGTTGTTGAACGACGCGGAAGGCCACTTGCAGGGTGACGAGTGTTTGCGTGAATTGTCGCAATTGTGCAAGATCAGCGTACAGAGCGGCGGTGATGTGGTTGCTCGTTACGGAGGCGATGAGTTGGTGCTGTTGTTGCCGAACTGTGCGCAGCGGGATGCGGAAAATCTGGCCGAAAGGCTGCGTGCCGAAGTACAGGCAATGCGGATACCGAACCCGGCATCACCGGTATCCGATTGCGTGACGATCAGTATTGGCGTGACGACCGTGCGCCCCGACGATTCGTCGGCACCCGGAGCGGTGATTGCGGCGGCGGATGCGGCCTTGTACGAGGCGAAGACGCGGGGACGCAACCGGGTGAGCGTCCGCGGGGCGGCGGCGTCGCCTGCCAAGTGATTGCCGCCTCGGTGCATGGCCGCGTCGTCACAGCGGGGCCGTTCGTGGCGCTGGGAATCGCGGCGATCGTTGCCGGCGGGCTGGTTGCCGCGGTGAGCGCGCATCATCCGACGCGCAACCTGGTCTGGATGGCGGCGTACCTGGTACTCGTGGCGGGCGTGATCCAATGTGTGCTCGGAGCAGGGCAGGCGTGGCTGGCCGAACGTCCGCCGCGCAGCAGGTCGGCATGGGGCCAGTGGGGGCTGTTCAACCTCGCCAACGCAGGCATCATCGCGGGCACGCTGTGCAGCCTGCCAGGCTTGGTCGCGGCGGCTACGGTGCTGTTCCTCGCGGCGCTCCTGTGGTTTTTCGGCGGCGTACGTCGTTGCCGCCGACGTGGCTGGGGCGTGGCCTACCGCGTCTTGTTGGCCCTGGTATCCCTTGGTGCTTGCGTCGGGCTGGTGTTTTCAATCTTGTCGAACGGCTCCATACAAGCCGGCCCTTTCGGCCTGAACGAATTGGCTTCCGCCGGGTGCTACAGTGGTTGTATCGTTGCGGCGACTTGGTGGCGAACTTCATGAGACAGTCAAATCCTTGCCCGATTGGCACGCCGGGCCGGCCTTGGGGCGATGCCGAGAAGGCGGAATGGCGTTCGCGCCAGCACCGGCAACGAAGCTATGCGGATGACGTACTGGACGTGCTCCAGGACCTGCGCGGGTTTTTCGAGGTCGAGCAGTACGGCAGGCTGGACTATGCCCCGGACGACTATCCCCTCTTTGCCCTGAAGAGCCGTGGCTGGCAGGACGACTTGCCGATCGTGCTGGTGACGGGCGGCGTGCACGGGTACGAAACCAGCGGTGTTCATGGCGCGTTGCGATTTGCCGGGCAGCGCGCGGCGGATTATGCCGATCGCGCCAACGTGGCGATCGTGCCCTGCGTCAGCCCCTGGGGTTACGAACGCATCCACCGCTGGGACCCTTACGCACTCGATCCGAACCGCAATTTCATCGATGACAGCCCGGCGCCGGAGTCGGCGGCGCTGATGCGCTTCGTGGCCCCGTTCCGCGACCGCGTGCTGATGCACATCGATCTGCACGAAACCACCGATACCGACGAATCGGAGTTCCGCCCCGCGTTGGCCGCACGCAACGGCGAACCCTTCGCGCCGGGGGAAATCCCGGACGGTTTCTACCTATGCGGCGACCGCGAACATCCGGAGCCCGAGTTTCAGCAAGCCATTATCGAGGCTGTGGCGAAGGTGACCCACATTGCCCCCGCCGATGCCGACGGCGAGATCATCGGCTCGCCCGTGGTGGCGCCGGGGGTCATCGAGTATCCGCTCGTCGAGTGGGGGCTGTGTGCGGGCATCACCGGCGCGCGGTACCGCACCACGACCGAGGTCTATCCCGACAGCCCTCGTGCCACCCCCGAACAGTGCAACGCCGCCCAGGTTGCGGCGGCGCAGGCGGCCGTCGCGTTTGCGCTGGGGCAGGTCCAGGGTAAGCCGTGAATCAGGCAAACCTTGTCATTCCGGACGTCGTAAAGCAGCGATCCGCACTCTTGCCAAAGATCGGCACAAACGCCAATTCAGAGCAACCCGCCCCTCCAAGCGGGCTTACTCGCGGCTTGCGTCGCTTGCCTTCCGGGCCGCACGCTTCGCGCCTGTTCGCTGCGGCTTCGCCTTGCAATCCGGCTGCTCTCTTCGCGAGCGCCGGAATGACGGAGCGATGAATAAATCGGCGTTTCCACTGGTCAGCGGGGGGGTGCCGCGCCGAACGCAGGCAGGTCAAGCGGCCGGGGCGGGCGGTCTCTCGGAGAGGCGGGACGAATCGTTGCGTCGTCAGCGGGATGCCGTGCCAGTTGCCCGGCGGGATCCATTCGACCACGGGCAAAATCCTTCTCGCAGCGTAGGACAGGTCGATGAAATCTGCCATAGTCCGGGTTCGGAACCTGCTGTTTTGGTGCATCGCTGCCGGCTTTCGGCACACGGCGGCAGGGCTTTTCGGGGGGAGCCGTCCGGGCGGGAAGCGGCCTGAATGGATATTTTATTTTTTTTTTAT
>JAKDMP010000047.1 GCA_030452225.1 Gammaproteobacteria bacterium | reverse complement strand
TTCAGCGCTTGCGGCCAGGGCTGCCCGGCAATCGCGGCCGGCTCGGATAGAAGCCGCCGCAGCAACCACTTGACACGCCGGTCAAAAGGCCCGGATTCCGACCCAGGCCGCGAGTCGGGGCGGGAACGCGGCGCCGCGCGTTCTGCTTGCCGGCCCGGCCCCGATGACTGGCCCCGCATGAGCCGCTCGAAACGTTCCAGCGGCAACCCCGCGCGCTCGGCCGCAGCCGATAGCAGGATATCGCGAAAAACCGGGTCTCGAATCCGGTTTGCGAGCGGCTTGAAACGTCCGGTGAAACGGGCACGCTCCTCGGCGCTGCCGACGCCGTCCTCCGCCAGATGATCGATCAGCCATGCGGACAGGGGCCGCGCCGTCTCGAGGGTCTTCTCGAAGGCCGCCAGGCCGTCGCGGCGCACGAGGCTGTCGGGATCGTCGCCGGCCGGAAGAAAGACGAAGCGAATTTCCCGCCCGGGCGCCAGGCTCGGCAGGGTTTGCTCCAACGCCCGCCAGGCCGCGCGTTCGCCGGCGGCGTCGCCGTCAAAGGAATAGATCACCTCCCCGGCGCCGGTGCCGAAAAGCCGCCGCGCCTGCGTTTCCGTCACCGCCGTACCCAGGGTTGCCACCGCAGCCTCGAAGCCGGCCGCCGTCAGCGCAATCACATCCATGTACCCCTCCACTACCACCAGGCGCTGCAAGCGGCTGGCACGCTGGCGGGCCTCAAACAGGCCGTACAGAAAATTTCCCTTGTGAAACACGGGAGTTTCGGGCGAGTTCAGGTACTTGGGTTTGGCATCGCCCAGGCTGCGGGCGCCGAAAGCCACGACTCGGCCGCGCGTATCGCGAATCGGAAGGGTGATCCGGTCGCGAAAACGATCGTAGCGCCCGCTCGCGCCGCTCGCGATCAGACCCGCGGCGGCCAGGGTTTTCTCCTCCACGCCCTCCCTGCCCAGCGCTCGGAGCAATACTTCACCGCCGGGCGGTGCGAAGCCGATTCCCCAAGCTTCGATTGCCGCGGCCGATATGCCGCGCTTCGCCAAGTAGTCGCGCGCCGGATCGGCTTCCTCGAGCGCGGCGACAAAGAGGCGTTGCGCCCGCGCAAGGGCCTCGAAGAGGGCGGTGTGAGGGTTGGCGGGTCCGCCTTCATGCGGAACCTCGAGCCCGTGCTCGTCGGCAAGGCGTTCCACCGCCTGGGGAAATTCCAGATGCTCGTAGCGCATGAGAAAGCCGATTGCCGTGCCGTGGGCGCCGCAACCGAAGCAATGAAAGAACTGCTTCTGCGGACTGACGGTGAACGAAGGAGTTTTCTCGTCGTGAAACGGGCACAGGGCGGCGAACTCGTGTCCCTGACGCTTCAGGCGCACGCGCCGCCCGATCATCTCGACGATATCGGTGCGGGCGATCAAATCATCGATGAAGGCCTGGGGGATTCTCCCCGCCATGGTGCTCGCCTCGCCGGCGCCGGAGGAAAGGATTAGTGTACTGGTTCTACCGCGTACTTCAACTACGCTCGGCGCGCGCAAAGTGAATGCAGGAGCGCGCCATTCATGGTCAAGGGGGCTTGATATGAAACAGAGTAGCTACAGCAGGGCGGATAAGCGCAGCGCATCCGCCATCCGCCTGGATTGGGTGGATGCACCCGCTGCGCAGGCTTGTCCACCCTACACGCTTTTGAGGAGACTTGATTTTGAACAGAGTATCCACAACCCGCAATAGTCGCCGGCAAGCCCGCTCCCACCCCGTGGTTCGCGGTTAGTCGCCAAGCTTTTCGCGGACTCGGCGGCTGACTTCACCCATGTCGGCGCGCCCGGCGAGCCGCGCCTTCAAAAGCCCCATGACTTTGCCCATGTCGCGCCGGCTCGCTGCGCCGGTTTCGCGGACGACGCCTGCGATTTCGGCATCCAGCGTTTCGGAATCGACGGGCTCTGGCAGATATTCGCCCAGCAGTTTCGCCTCACGCTCTTCTTTTTGGGCGCTCTCCTCGCGACCGCCGGCGCGGAACTGATCGGCGGCCTCGTGACGCTGTTTGATCATGCGCTCGATGACCCCGAACGCTTCCGTATCGCTCAACCCGTCGCGGCTGTCGGAGTCGATCTCGCGCTGCTTGACCGCGGCCAGCGCCATGCGAATGACGCCGAGTTTTTCGGTATCGCGCGCCTTGAGCGCAGCCTTCATGTCGGTCTCCAGACGGGATTTGAGACTCATGTGAGATGCAATGACTCGCGGCTCAATACAACCGGCGGCGGCGCGCATGATCGCGCGACTTCTGTTTGGCGTGCCGTTTGACCGCGGCGGCCCGCTTGCGCTTGCGTTCCTGGGTCGGTTTTTCGTAAAACTCGCGTTTGCGCAATTCCGCCATGATGCCGGCCTTTTCACAGGCGCGCTTGAAACGGCGCAGCGCAATGTCAAATTGTTCGTGGTCCCGAACTCGGACTGAGGGCATATTAAGTTGTAACCGCGTTAGTGAACTGGGTATTTTAACCGGCACTGATCCAGGAGCGCAAGTTTCGCGGCTCCTCCCCCGGCTCCGGGCCGAACCGCAAGCGCCATCGGGTTCCGGCCTGCCGCATGAAGCCGGCACCTGACACGCGCATCGGTCGCCGCTCTATAATCCACTGATGAACCCCTTTCACGCCGAATCGGCTTCGCCCTTCGATCTTGCCAGGCCGCACGCGCCCGGCGCATGAACGAGGCTTTTCTGTCGAGGGGCACCGGTCCGGCACGACGGGCGACCCGCCCCGCGCTCACCCTGCTTGCTTTCATGATGTCGGTCGGCCCCTTCGGGGACACCGAGTACACCCCCGCCATGCCCGCGATTGCCCGTTCGCTCGACACGAGCTACGGGATGGTGCAGTTCACCATGGCCTCCTACCTGATCGGCTCCGCCCTGAGCCGGCTGGCCTACGGCCCGCTCTCGGATCGCTTCGGGCGGCGCCCGGTCATGCTCGTCGGCGCCCTCATTCTGGTTGCCGGCACCCTCCTGTGCCTGTTGAGCTTTTCCATCTGGCCGTTGATCGCCGGCAGGCTGGTGCAGGGCGTGGGCGCCTGCGCCGGCGGCGTACTCTCGGACGCGGCGGTGCGCGATGCGTTCCCCGCCGACAAGCGCGAGGGCATCTATGCGAGGCTGAATGCCGCCTTCGCGCTCGCCCCGGCGGTCGGCCCCGTGGTGGGCGTGTATGCCGCCTCCAAGCTCGGTTGGCACGGCAACTTCGGCCTGCTGCTCGCGCTTTCGGTACTGCTGCTTGTTCTCGTCTGGCGCTATCTGCCGGAAACCCTGGCACGCTCGAACCGCCAATCGCTGGGCGCGCGCCACGTGGGCAGCAATTACCTCCAAGTGATACGAAGCCGCGGCTTCCTGCTCTACTCGGTGCTCGGCGGGCTTTCGGTCGGAGTTGTCTATACCGCGCTCATCGGCGCACCCGACCTCGTTTACAACGTCCTCAAGGGCGGCGATGTCGGCATCATGATCGTCTCGGCGGCGATCCTCGTCGCCTTCGTCACCGGCGCCGGGCTGTGCGAACTCGTCAGCGACAAGATCACGGATCTGTGGATTTTCACCGCCGGGCTCGCGGTCATGGCGATGGGCGGCGCTGCGCTGCTCGTCGTTGCCGTGCTGATCGGCAAAGAGGCCAACTTCGCCTTTCTGCTCGCGCCCATCGCATTCTGCTTCATCGGCGTCGGGCTCATCGTCCCGGCGACGACGGCGAACGCCATGGCACCGTTCAAGGACAACGCGGGAACGGCCTCCTCGATGCTCGGCTTCGTGCAAACGGGCACGGCCGCCCTCGCGACGGCAGGCATGAGCGCCATCTCCCAAGGCAGCATCATCGACATGCCGATCGTTTTCCTCGCCCTGACGCTGACCGCGTTCTTACTGCTGGCGGGCTACGTCGTCAAAAGCGGCGGCATCGCCGCGACCATCGCCGCGTTTCCAACACCGCAGGGCCGCCACTCGAGATCATCGTGATCCGCGAAGGCGGATTTTCAGCACTCGACGATTTCGGCTGAAGTCCGGGCTTGCGCCGCCGGCCAGGCGAGCGCGAGGAGACTCGCAAGCGGCTTTGCGAGCGCCTCTTCGTCTGGGGCGACCAGGGTTGCATGCCCCAGCTTGCGCCCCGGGCGCGAACTCTTGCCGTAGTCGTGCAGATGCAGACCGGGGATGGCGAGGAGCGCCGGCGTGGAGGGCATCTCGCCGATCAGGTTCGCCATGGCCGAGACACCCACGCAGCCCGTGTCGCCCAGCGGCAAATCCAGGACCGCGCGAATATGGTTCTCGAACTGGCTGGTCACCGCGCCCTCGATGGTCCAGTGCCCGGAGTTGTGTACGCGCGGCGCGGTCTCGTTGGCGTACAACTGCCCACCGCAGACGAAGAACTCGACGGCCAGCACGCCCACGTAGTCGAAATGCTCCATCAAACGGCCGACATGCTCCCGGGCGGATGCGGCCAACTCCTCGGGAGCCGAAGGCGCGCGGCTGAGCCTGAGAATGCCGTTGTCGTGCCGATTTTCACTGAGCGGATAGAACCGCGTTTCGCCCGAAGCGGCGCGCACGCCGAGCATGGAGACTTCGCGTTCGAACTCGACGAAGGCTTCGAGAATCAGGTCGCCGCCGCCGAGTTCCCCGAATGCTTCGAGCGCCTCCTCGCGGCGGCGGATGAAACGCTGACCGCGGCCGTCGTAACCGAGCCGACGGCGTTTCAAAACGGCGGGCAGCCCCAGTTCATCGAGCGCGGCAAGAAGTTCATCGGCCGTTTCGATTGCCCGCCACGGCGCGACGGGAATGCCAAGCGCCTCGAAGGACTGCTTCTCCGCCACCCGGTCCTGGCCGGTTTCGAGCGCGGCAAGATTGGGCCGACACAGGGCCTCGACACCGGCTTCGCGCACCGCCCGGGCGGGCACGTTCTCCACATCGAAGGTGAGGACATCCACGCGGCGCGCCAGCTCGGCGATCTTCTCCGGCTCGTCGAAGCCGCCCAGCACGATCTTGCCGACCTGGGCACCCGGCGCGTCGGCCTTGCCGTCGAGGAAGGTGAAGCGCGCGCCCAGCGGGTAGCCGCCGAGCGCCAGCATGCGCCCGAGCTGCCCGGCCCCGAGAATCCCGACCCGCATCACGGACTGGGCCGGCGCGGATCCGGATCGCCGAGCACGGCTTCGGTTTGCCGGTTGCGGTAGTCATCCAGCCGCCCGGCAAGGGCCGGATCGTTCAGCGCCAGGATGGCCGCGGCGCTGAGGGCCGCATTGGCCGCGCCGGCCGCGCCGATGGCAAAAGTCGGCACCGCTACCCCCTTGGGCATTTGCACGATCGAAAGCAGCGAGTCGAGACCCGATAGCGCCTTCGATCGAACCGGAACGCCGAGTACCGGGAGGAGCGTCTTGGCAGCCAGCATGCCGGGAAGATGCGCCGCGCCACCCGCGCCGGCGATGAGGAGCCTGAGCCCGCGTTCGGCTGCGCCGGCGGCATACTCGAACATCAGGTCGGGAGTGCGATGCGCGGAGACAATCCGCACTTCATGTTCGACTTCCAGTTCATCCAGCACCTCGGCTGCCGCGCGCATCGTCTCCCAGTCCGAGCGCGAACCCATGACCACTCCGACGACGGCGCTCACGGTCCGGCCTGCCCGGCAACCGCCTCGGCCGCCTTCGCCGCAGCCTCGGGATCGCCCAGGTAGCGATGCGACACCGCGCGCAGCGTCTCATCCAGTTTGTAGACGAGCGGTATGCCGGTGGGAATATTGAGTTGGGTGATCGCCTCGTCGTCCAATCCGTCAAGGTGCTTGATCAGGGCGCGCAGACTGTTGCCGTGCGCCACAATCAGGACGCGTTCGCCCGCTTCGATCCGGGTCAGGATGTCGGACTCGTACCAGGGGATGAAGCGTGCAACGGTATCGGCCAGCGATTCGGTCGCCGGCAGTTGCGCCTTCGACAGGGCACGATAGCGCGGATCGTGGCTCGGGTGGCGCGAATCGCCGGCCTTGAGCGCCGGCGGGCGAACCGCGTAGCCGCGCCGCCACTCGTGCACCTGCTCCTTGCCGTACTCGGCCGCCATTTCCGCCTTGTTCATGCCCTGCAGCGCGCCGTAGTGGCGCTCGTTCAGGCGCCAATCCTTGGTGACCGGCAACCAGCTTCGATCGAGTTCCTGGAGCACCAGCCAGAGGGTGCGAATCGCGCGCGTGAGTACCGACGTGAAGCAATGATCGAAATCGAAGCCGGCATCCTTGAGCAGCCGGCCGGCCGCGCTGGCCTCGGCGACGCCGCGCCGGGACAGATCCACGTCGGTCCAGCCGGTAAAGCGGTTCTCGAGGTTCCAGGTACTCTGACCATGGCGCAAAAGAACGAGATCGGTCATCGCGGTGACGGTTGTTCTAAAGCGGTATTTTAGTGTATCTGCGCGCCGCTCGTCACGCCGTTGCAAAAGGATCGGTTGGCCGGGTTCACGGGCAGGATCTCGGGTTGGTGTTACCGCTTTGATTGGGCAGGGATGCGAGGAGATCGAGCACATTCATCAATTCCGAAGGCTCCAGCCGCCCCTGCGACAAAAGCGGCCAGACCTGCTTGAGATCCTGCGCAGAGGGGATCAGGCCTTTCAGTTGCTCGACGCTTGCGGCCATCTCTGCCGTCGGGGTTTGCGTGTCATTGCCGTGGATTTCGTTGGCGTCGGTGTCGGGCGGGAGGTTCCCGTACCCGGCGCCACCGGCGGGCGGATACGCCAGGTTGTCGACCATCCTGAGGTTCTCCAGCCCGGTGCCACTGACCGAATGGATCCAGAAGCCATAAGGCTCGTTGAGCAGGGCCGTGTTATTCAGCACCTGTATCCCGGCGGATAGGTGCCGGCCGCCGTAATCGGAAATGCCGTAGCCGGTGAAGTGCCCGCCCATTGCCAGGTTATTGCGCGCGATTACCGGGCCGGCGCCCAACAGGATGCTGCGCGCCTCGCAGGCATCGATGACGATGTTGCCCTCAACGATGGCGCGGTGCGAGTCGGGCTTGTCGCTTTCCAGCCCGTAGGTCATGATGCCCGGCCCCTTGGTGCCGACGATGTAGTTGTGGCGCAGCACCGCGTTTTCGACGTTGAGCTTCACTTCGATTCCGTAGCCGACGACGTCGTTATCGACGATCAGGCGGCCGTCGATCACGTTGCCCTCGAAGAGGAAGTTGTGGAACGTCGCATTACCCTGGTGGTTGCCGATGTAAACGGGGGTTCGGTGCGCATCGAGCATGAGGTTGTCGATCATGCGAATGTTCCGGTACGTGGCTCCGCTGTCGTTGGCGCTGACGCAGCCGCCGCCGCACCCGACGAAGGTATTGTTGACGAGGGTAACGTTATCGACCCCGCCGCTCGCGGGCGGGCGAATGCGAATCGAATAGACGTTCGGCGTGTCGAATTCGAGTCCCCGAACAATCAGGTGACTGCCGTGAATCTCCCAGTGATTGTGGCTTGCGCCAGTGTACTCGAGCACCGGTTTGGCCTCGCCCTGGCCGTAGCCGCGGATGGTGACCGGCTTTTCGCGCGTGCCGTCCAGGTCCACGAACGCGTAACCCGGATAGGTCCCTTCGTGCAGGACGAGCACGTCCCCGGGCTGCAGGTTCTTGAGGTTGTCTTGGTAAGTACCGTAACCCGTCGGCCAGATCTCGTACACGATCCCCTTCCCGAGAACGTGGAGCGTCAACGCTGCCGCGTGCGCCTCGCCGTTCGCGCTGCCCGTCACGGTCAACGGGTAGTCCCCCGTGGGAATGTCTCTGCCCACATACAGCGTCAAATTGCCGCCCTGCGAACTCACGCTGTCGAACGAGTAGCCGACCTCGTCCGCATAATCGCCGTAAAGCCGCGCGCTATCCGAGAGGTTCAAATTGGCGGGGGTGGAAAGATCGAAGACGCCGCCCGCAAACCCGTCGCCGCCAACCGTGACGGCCAGGGTGATGACACCGCCCTGTATGATCGAGGCGCTCTCGGGCGCCGAAATCGTGAAACTGTGCTGGCCGGCCGTGACCGTGAGCGTGAACGGGACGCTGTGGCGCAAGCTGCCCGCCGTGCCGGTGACGGTGAGGTCGTAATCGTCCACCGGCACGTCGCTCCCGACCGTGAGCGTCAGGTCCGACCCGCCGGCGCTGGGAGTGAAAGCGTAGCCGATTTTGCCGGAGCCGCCGCCCGGCGAAAGCAGCGGGGAGCCGGAAAGAGCGAGCGCGATTTCGCCCGGATCGCCCTCGCGCCCGATGGTGACCGCGACACTTCCGCTCGCCCCCTGCGCCATCGAGACGGTAGCCGGTACCGAGAGGCTGAAGTCGCTTGGCGTGGGAGCGGGAGCAGGCTGATCCGAACCGTCGCCTCCGCAAGCCACCAGCAGCAGCACCAGACCGACGGCAAAAATACCGGGAAGGCTGCGTGCACGAGAACGAAACATACTTGCCCTGCCTCTGGCCATCGATGGAACAACACTGTAGCAGTAACCGCTACAATCCTCGCCCATGGCCGAGACTCAAGACTTTTTCAACGCAGAACAACTGCGCGAACACGCCCGCCATGCACTCGCTGCCGCCCGCGATCGCGGGGCCAGCGCGGCGGAAGTCGTGGCGGCCGTGGATGACGGCCTTTCGGTGACCGTGCGTCTCGGCGAAATCGAAACGATCGAGCGCCAGCGCGACCGCAACTTCGCGGTAACGCTCTACTTCGGGCAGCGCAAGGGCAGCGCCGCCACTTCGGACCTCGCGCCCGAATCCATTGCCGAAACCGTGGCGGCGGCCGCCGACATCGCCCGCTACACCGCCGAGGACCCGGCGGCCGGCCTCGCCCCGGCAGAACGCATGGCGAGCGATTTCCCCGCGCTCGATCTCTGCCATCCCTGGGCGCTGAGCCCCGAGGCGGCCATCGAAACCGCCACGCTTTGCGAGACACAAGCGCGTGAAAGCGATCCGCGCATCGTCAATTCCGAAGGCGCAAGCGTGGACACGGGGCACGGCCTGGCCGTGTATGCCAACACCCACGGCTTCGTCGGTGAACAGGAAGGCACGCACCACGGCATCTCCTGCGCGGTGATCGCCAAGGATGAGCGCGGCATGCAGCGCGACTTCTGGTACACCAGCGCGCGGGCCGCCGAAGATCTGGATTCTGCCGAGGCCGTAGGCCGCGAAGCCGCCCGGCGCACGCTCAGGCGCCTGGGCGCAAAGCCGCTGTCAACACGCAAGACGCCGGTGCTGTTTGCGCCGGAGGTGGCGCGCAGCCTGATCGGCCACCTGCTTGGCGCCATTACAGGCGGCGCCCAATACACGCGCGCCTCCTTCCTCCTCGAGGCCGCGGGCGAGCGGCTCTTCCCGGAATGGGTGCAAATGATCGAGCAGCCGCATCTCGCGCGCGGCGCCGGCAGCCGCAGCTTCGATGCCGAAGGCGTCGCCACGGCCGAGCGGGCGCTCATCGAAAACGGCACGCTCGATGGCTACCTTCTCGGCAGCTACTCCGCCCGCAGGCTGGGGCTCGAGACCACCGGCAACGCCGGCGGCATCTCGAACCTCGTCGTCGAGCCGGGCGGCGAAAAACCCGACGAACCGCTCGCCGCGCTCGGCACCGGCCTGTACGTCACCGAGCTGATCGGCCAGGGGGTAAACGGCGTGACCGGCGATTACTCGCGCGGCGCGGCCGGCTTCTGGGTGGAAAACGGCGAAATCGCGCGCTCGGTGGAGGAAGTCACCATCGCCGGCAACCTGCGCGACATGTACGCCAACCTGCTCACCATCGGCGCCGACACCGACACCCGCTCGAAAATCCGCACCGGCTCCCTCCTCATCGACAATATGACCCTCGCCGGCGAGTAGTTGCGCTGACACCGGATACCGCTACCCCTGCCGGGGAATCCTGGCATTACCTTATCCAAGCCCCCTCGGACTCAAGGGGCAACCAAAGCCCCTGCTTGTTGCGGAACTTGACCCGAAGCCGAAGCGCAAATTGTCTTTTCAGGGGGCGCCAATTCCGACACGGTTTCCATGCGATTCAATACGACGGCATAACCACGCTGCGGGTCCAGCATAATTGCCGCAACAAGGCGCATCTTGCCCTCGTAGTTGCAATCGGTCAATTTTAGTTTGTTGGACAGGTGGACAGTAATGGTAGTTTGTATCTTGCCGGGGGGATGCGTTTTAGCGTATGCCTGAATTTTACTGAATTCTTTTCTCCCCTGGGCATCCAGTTTGTAGTAAGTCCAAACACCTTTCGCCGGCACACTGATGGGTGGTGGTGCCAACGCCTGGCTGTCAGGCACTATTTGAAACGATAGCGTCCCCCTGATGCTGTCTGGATTTTTCGCCCCGGACACGTCGGTAACCTTGGCTTGCAAATCGATCAATTGAACACCTTTGGGAAGCTTGATGGCCAATCGGATATTCGCGGGATGCGCTTTTTGTATGGCATCAGGCGGCAGTGATTTGAGATATTCAATGCTTGGCGGTGGACTCAAGAGGCTGCACCCGGACACCGCGATGGCCAGCAAGAAGCCCATTGTTCCGAGCATTGCGTGCATTCCGAAGCCAGTTCGAAGGTTACGCGTGAACACGCCGAAGTACATGTTTATCACCTCCTCTGGCACGAAGTTTCAGGCTACCCTTCGCGCGAAACCTGAGCTATGAGCTTACCCTTGTTTTTGACATCCAGTGCGACAACATCCGGATATTTCTCGAAACCCTCAAAGGTGAAGGTGACTGAAGAATCGGCAAGGCCAGTCATTTTCTCTTGTATTCCAACGAACCAGGATTTAGTCGCGTCAGCCTCGTGCCACACGTAAGCCTCTTTATCGCGATCGTAATCTATCTGGAAATCATTCGTAAAACGCTTGTCCTTAATACCAAGTTCCGCGTTCACCTGAGCTGTATCAGGGACATTCTTTGCCAATGTGCCAGCTTTTGATAGTGGTTCCGCAGACATGTCCGCCAAATACATGTCACTTGCGTCACCATCATATCCGATGGACTTCGCGAAGCCTGTGTCGGCAAATTGCTGCTCTGCGACTTCGCTGTGGATGATGACGATACACCAATCTTTAAAACAAATTTTTACGGTACAGGACATCTGAATTCACCTCATTCATCAAGACGTAAATTCATGTTACTACCCAATCCCAAGCAAATCAAACAGCCGGGGGGGGGGGTATGCCTGCGGAGATTACGGCGTAAAAATAGTTCTACATCAATGACATACCTCCGGCGTTTAGTTCGAAGGCTCTACTTTCCAACATGCAGCAAGCTTGCCTAGATTTGGTGAGCTTGCGCAACCTTTGTTCTAAACGGCTGTTTTACCTTTTAAAGCCCGCTGTAATCGGCGCGCGCGCGCAACCACCATGGTTTTCTGAAAACTTGGCATGAATATTACGTACTTGATCTCTTGATGCTTGGCTCATTTGTATTGTGGTGCCTCCATGAGGACAACACTGACCATAGACGATCAACTGATTGCGGCGCTGAAGGAGCGCGCCCATCGCTCGGGGCAAAGCTTCAAGGCGGTCGTGAACGAAGCCCTGCGCGAGGGGTTGACCAGCTCGCGAGGCTTGCCGAAAGCCCGGCGTTACCGGGTGCCGGTTCACTCCCTGGGCGCCGCATCCGACGGCTTCAACCTCGACAAGGCACTTGAGCTGGCCGACGCGCTGGAAGACGAGGAGCTTGCCCGCAAGCTTGCGATGCGCAAGTGATTCTGGTGGACGCGAACCTCCTGATTTACGCCGTCAACGTCGACGCACCTCGGCACAAAGCGGCACGTATATGGCTCGAAAAGACGCTCTCGGGCACTACTGAAGTCGGCCTGGCCTGGATCGTCGTGTTGGCCTTTTTGCGCATTACCACCCGCTCGGGCATTCTGGCCCGTCCGCTGCCGGTCGAAGATGCGTTGGCGGTAGTGGATGGTTGGTTCGGGCAACCTTTTGTACGCGCCGTGCAGCCGGGATCGGATCACTGGCCCTTGCTGCGGCAAATACTCGTTGACACCGGCACGGGCGGTAATATCACTTACGATGCCCACCTCGCAACCCTGGCGTTGGAGTGCGGCGCTTCCATTTATTCGGCGGATTACGACTTTCGCCGTTTCGCGTGCGTCCACCACGTGAACCCGCTGTCTGGCGAAGAGCAATAACCATAACTACGGTTGGTCAAGGGCCGAAGCAATAACCGGACCGGGTTTGGTATTGATCGGTTCGAGGTCGAATTGTTCGAGCGCATGGGCCAGAGTGGCGCGCGAAAACATCCCGCGGTGCAGATCGATCAGCTTGCCCTGGGCGTAGTAAAGCAGGGTGGTGGGCAGGACGCGCCGGCCGAGTTGCTGCCTCGGATCGAGCAGCACATGGTTCAGCTTCAAATTCTCCGATTGCAGAAAAGTCAAGACTGCCGCAAAGGATTCGCCCTGGTTCGCGGACAGGAACAGGATTCCGGGGTACCGGCGCTGCGCCTCCTCCAACAGCGGCATTTCGGCGCGGCAGGGCGGGCACCAGCTCGCCCACAGATTGATCACCACGGGCCGGCCGCGATGCCGGCGAACCAGCGCGTCGAGTTGCACGCTGTCGCCGGACAAGGTGAGCAGCTTCACATTCGGCACGGTCTGATCCCGCGTCTTCATCAGCATGGCCGTACCGCCGGTCAGGCCCCAGGCGAGTGCGCCGGCACAAACCGCCGAAATAACGGCACGCCCACCGGCGCGCGGCGCCACGCCAGCCACGCGCCGTACAGGGCGGCGGCCACGAAACCGCCGATCACGCTGAAACCGCCGTCGCGTATGTCGAGGATGCTTATCGGGTTTTGAGTGTACTGTGGGAAGTACTCGATGACGAAAACCACCCGCGCGGCCGCCAGACCAATCAGTGCCATCGTCGCGAGTCGGTCGACGATCTTCACGCGGCGCGAGCGCGCCACCAGCCAGCCCACGGCGATCGCAACAGCCAGTGCAAAATAAAACGCCATACCGTGCGCTACACCGGCAAAGCCGAGCGCATCCGAATGCTTGCGCGGCGCATTAGACGCCAAGTGGCCGCGCGTCCCGCTTCGATGCGGGAGAAAAACCGCGGCGATCTCCCGAATGCCGTCACCTGCACAACCTGACCTTACTCCTCCAGGAAGTCTCTGAACAATTCATTTTCCGTCATTCCCGCCCCCGCCTTCGCGGGGGCAGGCTGCGGCGGGAATCCAGCCCAATCAAGAAGATGGATTACTCGCGACTTGCGTCGCTCGCCTTTCAGGCCATGTGCTTCGCACCTGTTCGCTCCGGCGTTCCGCCTTCGCAGTCCCGCTTTCGCGGGAATGACAAATTAATCAGAGGTTCCCTAACCTGTATTATTCACGAGGCCGACTGGCACTGGCTTGCAAGTCATTGAACGAATTCCGGAATGTGGCATGACGAGGCAAGTTTTGGCATCGAAGACGGCTATGCTTTTCGCTCCAGGCCGGCGCCTGGCTTGCTGCGAATTCCGCAATCACTCGCGATGCCTCATGAATAATGCAGGCTAAGGCGGAAAGACTGTAATATTGTGGTCGGAGTTGACGGGTAGCCCACGAGATTGAAGCATGACGACAATTCTCCCGTAGACAGCCACAAGCCTGCGAGCTTGCGTCCTGAAGACGCGGAGAAAGCCCCGGTGCACGAGGAAGCATCCGAACAGACCAGGATCATGCAGCGCATGCTGGAGTTGGCCGAACGCCAGACGGAATTGTCGGAAGAGCGCACTCAAATGGCAGCGAACCGCTCTCGCATGTCGGAGGATCGCTCGCGCATGTCCGCCGACCGTTCGCGCTGGTCGCAGGACCGTTCGGAATTGTCGGCCGAACGCTCGTACATGAACACCGAGAGGACCCTGTCAAACTGGACGCGTACGGCACTCGCGCTGATGGTCTTCGGAATCGCCGTGGATCGTCTTGGCTTGTTGTTGCGCCGCATGCCCGGCGAACCGGGCCGGGCACACATGTTGTCCACCTGGGGCGGCGCCGCGTTGATTGCGCTCGGAGTTGTGGTGGTGGTCGCCGCCGGCACCCGCTTTCTGGCCTACGGCCTGCAATACCAGCGACAGCACACCGCCCCGAAATATCACGGCCCGTATCTCGCGACGAGCTTCGCCGTACTGGTTGCGTTGTTCGGAGTGGCACTGCTGATCGCACTCTTTGCACTTTGATCCTGACACTGGCCGGTGATCAGCGTAGGATAAGCGGTGGACAAGTAGTTCGGAAAGCGGAGGAGGCCATCCATGCGTATTTCACTGCTCGTAACGGCCATGCTTGTCGCACTTGCTCTTGCAGTCGGTGCGCAGGCCAAGGAGGCCCCCATGACCTCACAGCATCCCATCGCGATCGTCATCCACGGCGGTGCCGGCACGATCACCAAAGAGAGCATGACGCCCGAACTGGAAAGGGAGTACCGGGCCGCGCTCACGCAGGCCTTGAAGGCCGGCTATGCCGTGCTCGAGGACGGCGGACGCGCCGTGGACGCGGTGCAAGCGGCGATCATGGTGATGGAAGACTCGCCGCTGTTCAACGCCGGGCGCGGCGCCGTGTTCACCCGCGGCGGATTGAACCAGCTCGATGCCTCGATCATGAACGGCGCGACGCTCGAGGCGGGCGCGGTCGCCGCCGTCCAGCATGTGCGCCACCCCATCAAGCTCGCCTGGACGGTGATGAGCGAAAGCCCGCACGTGATGCTCGTCGGCGAGGGCGCCGAGAACTTCGCCTGGGCGCACGGCTTTCCGTACACGCCGGCGAGCTGGTTCTACACCGAGCGGCGCTGGAAATCGCACATCGAAGGGCTGAAAACCCTCAAATCGACATCGGCCGGAACGCCGGCGAAAATTCCCGGCGCAAAGGCCTACGTGTACGACACCGTCGGCGCCGTCGCGCTCGACCGTGACGGGCACATCGCCGCGGGCACCTCGACCGGCGGGCTCACCAACAAGCTCGACGGACGCGTCGGCGACTCGCCCATCATCGGCGCCGGCACCTACGCGAACGACGCCACCTGCGGGGCTTCGGGCACCGGCACGGGTGAGCTGTTCATCCGCCTCAACCTCACCAAGTCCATTTCCGACCTGATGGCGATGAAGGGCTGGTCGCTCGAAAAGGCGGCCAACTACATGATCCACGACCGGCTGGTCGAACTCGGCGGCAAGAATACCGGCGGCGTCATCGCCCTCGACGCCGAAGGCCACATCGTCGCGCCCTTCAACACGCCGGGCATGTACCGCGGCTGGATCGGCACCGACGGCGAACTCACCGTCAAGTTCTACAAGGATCGGTAGCGCGAACATCTGACCGAGCTTTGGACTAGCCTGCGGATCTTTCTCCCGGCAGTTTTGGTTGCGCTACGATAACGCGAGCAAGGAGAAGTGTATGAAAATCCCTTTTCGTGTGTTGCTGGTTTTGTCTTGCGTGGCTCTCGCCGTGATGCTCACGGCCTGTGCCGGGACGAGGGTTCACGAAACCTCGAGCAGCGTCGTGCAATTCCTGTATCCCGAAGGTGCTCCCGCCTCGGTAAAGGAGGGGCCGGTCGCCCTCACTCTGCCGGTTTCAGTCGGCATCGCATTCGTGCCGCCCGGAAAATCTTTGGCCCGCATCCATGGCAGAACGCATACCATCGGCCGCGGCATAAGCGCCGTCGAACAACAGGCACTGCTCAAAAAGGTCGCGGCGCACTTCGAGCAGTACAAGTTCATCAAGCAGATCAAGATCATCCCCCAAACCTACCTCGCCCCTGCAGGGGGATGGAACAACGTATCGGCCCTGGCCAAGATGTTCGGCGTAGGCATCATTGCGCTCGTGTCCTACGACCAGGTTCAGACGACAAGCGAAAACGCATGGAGTATTACCTACTGGACGATCATTGGTGCCTACCTGATACCCGCGGAGGAGAACTCCACCTCGACCTTCGTGGATACCACGGTGTTCGACACGACCACACACCAGTTGTTGTTCCGGGCGCCCGGCATCAGCCGTATCTCGGGGCACTCGACGCCCATCGGGCAAAGCGGCGCCATCAACGAGCAGAGCCAGGCCGGATATCAGAAGGCCGTGGACAAGATGATCGTGAACCTTGATCAGGCGCTCGATCAGTTCAAGGACGAGGTCAAAGACAACCCCGAGGCCTACGAGGTCAAGTACCGCGACAAGAACCACGCTACCGGCAGCGGCACGCTTGGCATGGGAGCGCTCGCGCTGCTTCTCGCACTACTGGCTATCGGGGTAATCCTGCGCCGCAGGCGCTGAGCCACCCTCAATTGCCGGTTCCTGCTTCCGGGTGTCCTGCGCGATGGATGAAACAAGGCGTAGAATCGTGAAGCCGGCGTTTCGCCGGCGCGCCGTGACGGCGACGCGTACCCGTTCGCTCACGCAAGGAGACTGTCATGCTCATTCGTTTTCTTACCGTGCTGTTTTG
>JAKDMP010000046.1 GCA_030452225.1 Gammaproteobacteria bacterium | reverse complement strand
TGTTGTTGGCAGCGGCGCTTTTTGCCGGCTGCTCGGGCGCGCCTGACGCGCGGACCACTTCCGCCGCCGGCATGGCGGCGCCCGGAATCGTCACCGTGCTGGTGCCGCTCGGCGAAGATGCCGCCAGCCTCGAAATCCATCTGATCCCGGCGCGCGATCTCGGCCCCGCCGTTTTGACCGTAAGCGGCGAGCACCTCGAGGTCCTGCCCGCCGCCGAGCGGCATTTTCGCCTGGCGCCCCCCGCGCCGCCGCCGCCGGCGACGCATTCCCCCTATCCGTTGCCGCGGATCCTGATCGAGGTGTTCCGGCTCGAATCGCCCTTGCGCGGCGCCCATACCGTCACACTACAGCTTTCCTGGCAGGGCGGGCAGTTGTCCCGGCAAATCACCTGGACGAACTGAAGCGGATGCTCCGAATCATGAGTCCAGTGCAATGCGCGCGCCCCGTAACGGCGCTACTTCTGCTCTCTTTGCTTGCGACGAGCGCTTTCGCCATTCCCTACCGCAGCACCGATACGCAGAGGGTGAAGCTGCGGAAGCAGGCGCCGATCATCCTGATGCATCCCGGCGTCGCAGCCGCGGCCCGCCGCGCGTATGCGCTGCGCGCCGCCATCGTGCGGCGCGCCGACCGCAGGCAATGGGCAACGCAGCGCGGAGGGCTGCATGCGGGGCCCATGTGGGCGAATGCCGCCGATCTGATTTCCTGGCGCGCGGCGGGGCCCGACAACATCGGCGGGCGCGTCAACGCAATCCTGACCAACCCCGCCAATCCGCAGCAATTGTTCATCGGCACCTCCAACGGCGGCATCTGGAAAAGCGCGGATGGCGGCGCGCATTGGGTGAGCGTCGGCAACTTCCTCGCGAGCCTTGCGGTCTCCGCGCTTGCGCGCCTTCCCGACGGCGCACTGCTTGCGGGCACCGGCGATCAATTCAACAGTCCGCGCCGGGGCATCGGCATACTCAAGTCCAGCGACCAAGGCGTCACGTGGCAGCCGCTTGCAAGCACCGACCCGTCCATCCATTCCGATTGGGGCTGGTACTACGTCAACGATATAGCGGTCAACCCGAACGCGGTCATCCTCGCGGCGCTCGGCGTGGCCGGCAACCCCAATTCGGGCGGCATCTACCGAAGCGATGACGGCGGCCGGACGTTTTCCCGCGTGCAGGCGGGACCGAGCCTCGATGTGGAGTTCGATCCCAACGATGCGAATCATGCGATTGCGGAGTTCGAGAACGGCACCGTGCGCATCACCGCCGATGCCGGCCTGAGCTGGAGTGCGCCGATTGCTCTCGTCGTGGGCGGAGGTCGAATCTCGCTCGACTACGCGGCGTCCATGCCCGGCTGGATCTATGCCGTCGTGGCCGACGATCCGACCGCCGGCGCCGCGGAGCTGGACCGGGAATTCGAGCACACCGCGGGGCTTGCGCCCGGGAATCGCCCGGATTACGACCCGGCATGGCAAGAGCATCTGGCTTATCTGCTGGGTTTGGTCGAAGGAAGCGCAAAGACGTCGAGCCGCGGCGTCAGCGGCACCCTGTACCGTTCGAAGGACGGCGGCAGGACCTGGAGCCGGCGCGGGGCGCCCCCCGTCGGGCTGCTGTGTGCAGGCGAGGTCGGATCGGGTTATTGCCAGGGCTGGTACGACAATGTGGTGTGGGTGGACCCGACGGATGCCAAGCGGGTGGTCGCCGGCGGTATTGACCTGTACCGGACACAGGACGGCGGGATTTCCTGGGCCCGGATCAGCGACTGGAGGCTGGTGCCCGATTCGCCGCATGCGGATCACCATGCGCTGGCAGCCGCTTCGAATTACGACGGCGTCACGCACACGACTTTCTATGACGGCAACGACGGCGGCGTGTATGCCGCCTTCGACATCGCCTCCGTGCGAACGGGCAACGGCTGGGAAAAGCGCAACAACGGTCTTGCCGCGACCGAATTCTACGACGTTGCCGGCCACGCGGGAGTTTCGTCCAGCTGGAACGGCGGCATCGTCCCGATCATCGCCGGCAGCCAGGACAACGGCACGCTGCTGCATGCGGCAAACAGCACCGTTTCCCGGAATTGGGTCACCATATTCGGCGGCGACGGCGGTGACGTGGCCGTGGATCCGCTCGACGGTAATTACCTGTACGGCGAATATGTTTACCTCGGTATTTTCCAGTCCGTCTATGGCGGCCCCGGCGGGCAATGGTTGAATCCCTTGCCGCCGGATGCCGGCAATCCTGCCACGGCCAACTTCATCGCTCCCTTCGAACTCGACCCAACCGACTCGAACGCCATCTTCGCCGGCGGGCAGTCCCTGTGGTACGGCACGGGATTGAAGGACGGATCCCTTGCGTGGCGTTCACTCAATGGGGCCACCCTGCCGAAGGACTCGATCATCCATTGCATCGCGGTAAATGTTGCAAACCACAATGATGTTTGGACAGGCTTCAACGACGGCGACATTTACCGCAGTACAAACGCCCTTTCCGCAACCCCGCAGTGGGAGCAGGCAGGCGCCGGGGTATTGCCCCGGAAACTGCCGACGGACATCCACCTGGTGCCGGGCGCTTCCACGACGGTTTACATCGCCTATTGGAGTTGGGCCGATCATGACAGCTTGTGGGTGAGCCACGACAACGGCGCCAACTGGATCAACATCGCTGCCGGCTTGCCCGCAGTGCCGGTACACGCCGTGACGACGGCGCCGTACTCGGATCGAATGATTTTCGCGGGCACTTCGACAGGGTTGTATGCAAGCACGAACGGCGGCGAAAACTGGAGCACCAACTCCCAGGGCCCTGCCAACGTTGTCGTGACAGACTTGGGCTGGTTTGACCCCGCCAACCTTGTGCTGCTGGCTGGAACCTACGGGCGCGGCGCATTCCTGGGCGAGGTCCAGGAGATTTCGCTCAATCCACTGCCGAGCCTGACCGGCTTGGCACCGTCCAGCGCGGTCGCGGGCAGTACGGGCTTTACCCTGCGGGTCAACGGCACGGATTTCATTCCCTCTTCGGTCGTGCAATGGAATAACCGACCGCTTGCCACCACCTACATCTCGGCTACCGAAGTGGAAGCCGTCGTGCCGGCGAGTGCGCTTTCGAGTGCCGGTACGATCAACGTGACCGCGAAGACACCATTGCCGGGCGGAGGCACTTCGAATCCCGCCGCTTTCACCGTCAACAACCCCGTGCCCGTTATCGAGAGTCTCTCCCCGGCCAGCGCCATGGCCGGCGACGACGAACTGACGCTTGATATCACCGGCAGCGGGTTTACAACGGCCTCGGTGGTGTACTGGGATGGATACGCACTCGCCACCACTCTTCAATCGGCCGAAAAATTGAGCGCAGTCGTGCCGGCCGCCAGGCTCATGGTTGCCGGGAGCCTTGCCATAACCGTGGTCAATCCGCCCCCGGGCGGCGGCACCTCCGCCGGCGTCCGGTTCACCGTCGAGCAGTTCGGCGGCGGAACCGTCTCGTTTCCGCTGCTTGCGCTATGGCTCGCCGGGTTCGTGCTGATGAGAAGGAGAATGGCCTGCTCGAAGCAAACCAGCCGCCAACTCTGCCGCTGAATCAGCGGCGCAATTTGCCCTCGCGTTCGGGCTGGTAGAGGACTTCGGCGATGGTGAGTTGGATGTTGCCGCCGCCGGGGCGCGGCCATTCGATTTCGTCGCCGACCGACAGGCCCAGCAGCGCACTGCCGACCGGCGCGAGTATGGAGATGCGATCGGGTGCTTCGCCGATGTCGCGGGGATAGACGAGAGTCATGGAAAACTCCTTGCCCGAGTCCGCCATGCGGAAGCGCACGGTCGAGTTCATCGTCACCACGTTCGCGGGCACCTCTTCGGGGGCAACGACCCGGGCTCGTTCCAGTTCCGCGCGCAGCGCCTCCTCGCCGGGGAAGGCGCCGCCGGGGAGCGCTTCGAGCAGGGCGTCCAGCCGATCCATGTCGCGCGAGGAAACGATGATCTCCGGTTTTTTGTCCATTACAAGTCTGCTCAACAAATCGTCTTGTGAGACGAATTGTAGCACAACCGGGGCGTAAATCGTCAAATGTAACGATATAGTGGTTTTTTACGGAGGAGGTTCGCAAGACTGGACGTGGCCGACCATGACGCATCCACCCGGTGGCGGCCCGGCGCCGGATGCGGCGGGCAAGCACCTCGCGCCGGCCTGCTTTCACCGGCAAGGACCGCGTCCCGGCCGACGGCCGCGCCCGTATCGGTTGAGCGCTTGTTTTCAGCTTTGCGTTCCTCCTCAGGGCGATGTGAGTTAGCATTGCGCCCGGCCCTTGCGGCGGAGCGTGGACATGAGTGCAGGACAAGCGAAGACCTGGGCGCGACCGCTCGATATCCTCGACATCGACGAAGCCGAGGAAGAAGTCTATCGCTGGCTGCTTTCTCATCAGGGCGCGGCCGTGTCGGGTGTGGCCCAGGGCTTGGCGTTGTCGCCGGGCAAAGCGCAGCAACTGCTGGCCGTGCTCGAACAGAAGGGGCTTGTCACGCGCACGCTGGAGCGGCCGCGTCGTTACCTGCCGGCCGCACCGGATATCGCGCTCGAGTCGCTTGCCCTGCAACGCCAGAACGACTTGCAGCGCGCGCGAGAGGCGATACACGAGTTGCAGATCCAGGCCGCGGCCACGCGCCCGCCGGATCCCCAGGAGCGGATCGTCGAACTGATCACGAGCCGCGAGGCGGAGCGGCAGATCGTCGAACAGATGGCGCGCACGGCACGCGATGAGGTCGTCGCCCTCGTGCGCCCGCCCATATTGATTTCACGGCTCGATGCCTCCGGGGATCAGTGGAGTCAGCGCGAGGCCCAGGCGCGCGGAGCACGTTCGCGCAGCATCGTGGACGCGGAGTTTCTGGCACTGCCGGGCGCTGTCGCGAGGGTGCAAGGCGACCTTGGGGCAGGCGAGAGCATCCGGGTTTTGCCGCAGCTTCCGTTCAAGATGGTGCTTACCGATCGGCGCATCGCGCTGGTGCCGTTGAACCTGGAGCAATCGGGCAGCCCGCTTTTGCTGGTGCGTTCCTCGGCGCTGCTGGAAGCGCTTTATGCCCTGTTCGAAATGCTTTGGGAACGCGCAGTGCCGCTGCGCGTTGCACGTTCCGGCGCGCTCGAAACCGGGCGGCCCGCCCCGGTGCTGTCTGAAGAGTTCGGAAATCTGGTATCCCTCATGGCCGCGGGGCTGAACGACAAGAAGATTGCGAGTGAAATGGGGGTATCGGCAAGCACGCTCAATCGCCGAATCGGCGAATTGATGAGAACGCTCGATGCGCGCACGCGCTTCCAGTGCGGCTGGGCCGCCGCCTTGCGTTTGGCAAACGCGGACAAATGGCAGGGCATTCCGCGCGAGGAGTCGGAGTCTCGATCCGCAGGGAAATGACTTCGCCTTGCGCGCGGAGCGTGGCCGCGTGATGTCGCCTGTCCCCGGGACAGGGCTGAGGGAAATCACCCATGATGGAAATCCATCAAAAAAACGCTTGACATATTCCGTCCCGCCGAACGATACTTCGCCGACAGCCCACTCGAACCTTTGTCCGGCAGGAGATCCTCGTGTACAAGATTTTGTTAATGGTGGCCTTCACGGCCGCGCTCGCGCTGGCGGCAACGCCGGTTTTTGCCTCCTGGTCCGACGACCCCGCATCGAATCTCGCCGTGGGTTTCGGTACGGGTGGCCAGGATCAGGCGAAGGTCGTGCCGACGCCCGACGGCGGCAGCTGGATCAGTTGGTTCGACGGCGGCACGGGCGGCTATGACGTCTGGATTCAACGCCTGGATGCGGCGGGCAACAAGATGCTCGGCCCCAACGGGATACGCGTCGCCCAGCGCTATTTCAGTTCCACCCAGGATTACGGTTTGAGCGTGGACGCCGACGGCAACGCCCTGCTCGCATTCCGCATTACGGATCAGAACCAGCAAAACCTCAAGATCGAAGCGCAGAAGGTTGCGCCGGATGGAACCTTGCTGTGGGGCGCCAACGGCGTGCAGCTCGGCAACAGCGCCGATTTTCTCGCCGTCCCCAAAATCACGGCTACTTCCGACGGCGACATCGTGGTCGGCTGGACCGACAACAGCAACATGGTGTTTGCACGGCTCGATGCGAATGGCGACGAGCTGTGGAATCCCGAAATCGTGGTCTCCGATCCGAACGGCGACAACCTCACGCTCAGCGATCTGCACGGCGCCGAGGCGGGCTCCGCGATCCTGTCCTATGTCAGCTCGGGCAGTTTCTCGGACCCGAAGCATCTGTTCGCGCAGAAGCTCGACACCGCGGGCGCCTCGGAATGGACGGCGACGGTCTTTGACGGCGGCTCCCTGCAGTTCGGCAACTTTCCCGGCTTCATTCCGGACGGATCGGGCGGCGCCGTATTTGCCTGGTACGACAGCGGCAACCTGCAAAGCCACGTTCAGCACATCGCCGCGGACGGCTCCGAAGTCTTTGCGCACAATGGCGTGTTGGTGGCCACGACCTCGGGCGACATTCAGGTTTCGCCGAGTGCGGCGTATTATCCCGCCACCCAGGACATTTTCGTGGCCTGGACCGAGGAAGACGCCCTGACGCAAGGCGACCGGGGGGTTTCGGTCCAGAAGATCGACGCGAGCGGCAACCTTGAATGGGGTGCTTCGGGCATCACCGTGGTACCGAAGACGACCAACGCCGATTACCTGACCAACACCGTCGCCACCAGTGACGACGGCGCCATTTTCATTTTCAGCGGCGGCGTCGGCTTCGGCCAGGATCAGCTCTACGCGACCCGTCTCGACACCAACGGCGCGAATGTCTGGAATCCCGGCACGGTCACGCTTTCCTCGACACCGGCCGAGAAGTTTCGCCTGAACACGATCATCCTGCCGAACGACATGGCGATCGTCGCCTGGACGGACGACGGCGGCACCGGCGACTTCGACGTACTCGCGCAGAACGTGAACGGTGACGGGACGCTGGGCGCAAGCGGATGCGCGCCCGGCTACACGGAGTTTTCCGGTCATCTCGATGCCGGCGAGTCGTTCACGAGTGCGCCGATCGAAGTGGCGCAGGCCGGCCAGAAATACGTGGATCTCACCTCGCCGGCGAGCTTCGGGTTCTTTGCGATCGTGACCACCCGCTTCGGAACGCACACCTACGTTTATCCGCACGTCAAGCACGGGCACCGTCGGGGCGCGGCGGGCACCTACCAGGTAGGCGTCCAGGCCGGCGCCACCGGAGGCGACTTCACCTTGTGCGTCGACCTCGATTCGGCGCCATGATCGCGACGCGTGTCGCCGCTCGCCAACAACAAAAAGAATCAGTCGGTATTGACCCCAAGGGCGGCTGCGGCCGCCCTTTTCTTGTGGAAGCAGGTTCGATTCTGCGAGGAAGGCGTGTAATCCCGACCATTCGACTGCTTGCTTGACCTGTTGCGGCCGGAGGTGTACATTTCGATGGTCAGGTCTTTTTCTGACCTGTACTGACTTGACGTAGTGGAACGGAGGACTGCCATGAAAGTGAACCATTCGATTGTTGCCATGACGCGCGGAGCCCTGCTCATGTTGTGTATTTCCGTGTTGGCGTTGCCGGCACTCGCAGCGGGGCAAACTTCTCATGCGGCGAGGCACGCGTCCGCGAGTGGAGCGCAGTTCTCCCTGCCCTTCGCTGCAGATGGGCCGGTCTGGCTGGAGCAGAAGGTTTCGGAGACGAACGGCGCGCCCGACGATGCATTCAGTTATTCGGTCGCCGTTTCCGGTTCTCTCGCTGTCGTCGGCGCGACCGGTGCGAACGGCGGTATGGGCGCCGCTTACGTTTTCGCCGAATCCAACGGCACATGGGTCCCCGTGCAGACGCTTGGCGCCAGCGATGCGCAAGCCGGGGCCGGTTTCGGGTTTTCGGTCTCCATCTCGGGCGATAGCATTCTGGTGGGCTCCCCCTACGTCAACGCCGGTGCGGGCGCCGCCTATGTATTCACGAAATCCGGCGGGACGTGGTCCCAGGCGGCGGAACTCGTACCGGACGACGCCGGGTCGAACTACAACTCGGGCTGGTCCGTTGCGCTCGACGGCGGCACCGCACTCGTGTCTGCGCCCGTCGCGCCGGTCGACGGCAATCCGCTCGCCGGCGCAGTCTATGTGTTCTCCGGGTCGGGAGGCGTCTGGAGCCAGGCGCAGAAGCTCACAGCCGGAGATGTCGCCGGCTTTGCCGATTTCGGCATTTCGGTCGCCCTCGACGGCTCGACGGCCGTAATCGGCGCGAGCGGCCTGAACTCGTATTTCGGCGCGGCCTATGTCTTCGAACAATCGAACGGAACCTGGACCCAAACCGCCAAGCTGCTCCCGAGCGACGGCACCATTCTCGAATTCTTCGGGATTTCGGTCGCCGTGGACGATGCCACGGCCCTGGTCGGCGCGTATTATCAAGACGTCGGCGCCAACAGCCACCAAGGCGCAGCGTACTTGTTCACGAAGTCAGGCGGCGTGTGGAGCCAGGCGCAGAAGCTCACCGCGAACGATGGAGCGAGCGGCGACCGCTTCGGGCTTGCGGTTGCGCTCGACGGATCGCGCGCGCTCGTTGGTGCTTACAACGCCGACGTCGCCGGCAATTCCACGCAGGGTGCCGCCTACGTGTTCGAAGAGATGAACGGAAGCTGGGCACAGGTGCAGAAGCTGAACGCGAGTGACGGCGCGGCCGACGACTGGTTCGGCAACGCCGTTGCATTGTCGGGCAACACGGCACTGATCGGCGCACTCAATGCCGACGTGGGCGGCAACAGCGCCGAGGGCGCGGCCTATTTTTACGGCCGAACCGTTCTGGACCTGGCGCTGAGCGTGCCGCAGTCCGTGATGCAGAATGAACCATACCTGAGCCAGACGATCGTGACCAACAGTGCGAGCGTGAATTCGCCTGCCGTGACAGCGGTGATCGCGGTGCCGGCAGCGGCGAGCTTCGTCTCTGCAAACGCGACCCAGGGAAGTTGCAGTGAAGCGGCGGGAGTCGTGACCTGCAACTTCGGCCCAATCAGCGGCAACGCCGGCATGGCGGCGGCCAACGTGACCCTGAAGGCAATCGGTAGCCCCGGCACCATGATCGAGAACACGGCGGGCATTGCGCGGGCGACGCCGGCACTGACGGCGAGCGCGCCGACCGAAATCACGAGTCCGGCCAGTTGCGCAGCCGGCTACACGGAGTTTTCCGGTCATCTCGATGCCGGCGAGTCGTTCACGAGTGCGCCGATCGAAGTGGCGCAGGCCGGCCAGAAATACGTGGATCTCACCTCGCCGGCGAGCTTCGGGTTCTTTGCGATCGTGACCACCCGCTTCGGAACGCACACCTACGTTTATCCGCACGTCAAGCACGGGCACCGTCGGGGCGCGGCGGGCACCTACCAGGTAGGCGTCCAGGCCGGCGCCACCGGAGGCGACTTCACCTTGTGCGTCGACCTTGATTCGGCGCCATAAGCGGGGTCATCCGGTGAAATGAGAAGGGGCGGCCTGGGCCGCCCCTTTTTTGTGGACGCCCTTGTCCTGCCTCGTGCGGCGGCAGGGCGCAGACTGATGGCTTGGTTGCAAATCGTCAAACCTGACGATATAATGCTTTTTATGGTGGTTATTCGCCAGAGATGACGGCTATGAAAATCACGTATCAACTTGGTGAGGGCGGGGTGCTGGAGGAGCTGGGCAAGCGTCTGGCGAGGCGACGGCTCGATCTCGAACTGACCCAGGCGGCGGCGGCGGAGCAGGCGGGCGTTTCCAAGCGTACCGTGGAGCGGATGGAAGCCGGCTCCACGGTGCAGCTTTCAAGCTTCATTCGCATTCTTCGCGCGCTCGATCTCCTCGCGCAACTGGACACACTCTTGCCCGAGCCCGGCCCGCGGCCACTGGACCTCTTGAAACTCAAGGGCAAGATCCGCCAGCGCGCGCCGTCGCCGGACCATGTCGTCGACAAAAACGGCGAGACCGAATGGCACTGGGGCGAGGACGCATGAGCATAGTTGCCGAAGTCAGGCTGTGGGGCCGGACGATCGGCGCCGTTTCCCTGGACGAGGGCAGCGATGTGGCGAACTTCGAGTACACGCCCGAGTTCGCCGAGAGCGGCATCGAAGTCGCGCCACTGACCATGCCGCTGTCCCGCCGCGTCCATGCCTTTCCCGCGCTTTCGCGCGCGAGTTTCCACGGCCTGCCGGGCCTTCTCGCCGATTCCCTGCCGGACAAATTCGGCCACGCCCTGATCGATGCCTGGCTCGCCACCCAGGGGCGGGAACCGGACTCCTTCAATGCCGTGGAGCGCCTGTGCTACATCGGCAAGCGCGGCATGGGGGCGCTCGAGTTTGCCCCGGCCACCGGCCCCGGGGCGCGGCCGGTAACGAAGATCGAGGTGGCGGAACTGGTCGAACTGGCCTCGGAAGTACTTACAAATCGCGACGACTTCAAGGCCTCGTTTGCGGCCGACGACAAGGGCCACGCCCTGCGCGACATCCTGCGCGTCGGCACCTCCGCCGGCGGCGCGCGCGCCAAGGCCGTGATTGCCTGGAACCCGGCGACCAACGAGGTGCGCTCGGGCCAAGTCCAGGTCGGAGCGGGCTTCGAGTACTGGGTGCTCAAATTCGACGGCGTACGCGGCAACCGCGACAAGGAGCTGGAAGATCCCGAAGGCTACGGCGCGGTCGAATACGCCTACTCGCTCATGGCCGGGGCGGCCGGCATCATCATGAGCGAATGCCGGCTCTTCGAGGAAGGCGGCCGGCGCCACTTCATGACCAAGCGTTTCGACAGGCTCGACGGTGGCGAAAAACTCCACATGCAATCGCTCGGCGCGCTCGCTCATTTCGACTTCAATCTCGCCGGCGCCTACGCCTACGAGCAGGCGCTCGGCGTCATCCGCGCGCTGGGTTTGCCGATGACGGCGATCGAGGAGCAATTCCGGCGCATGGCCTTCAATATCCTCGCCCGCAACCAGGACGATCACGTCAAGAACATCGCCTTTTTGATGGACAAGGGCGGGCGCTGGTCGCTGGCTCCAGCCTTCGATGTGACCTACAGCTACAATCCGCAAGGGCAGTGGACCTCCTCACATCAGATGACGATGAACGGCAAGCGCGACGGCTTCACCCTGGATGACTTCAAGGCCTGCGCCCGCGCGGCTTCCATGAAACGCGGCCGCGCCGAAAAAATCGTTTCTGAAGTGCGCGAGGTCATCGCCCGCTGGCCCGATTTCGCTGACGAATCCGGCGTTCCCGCCGACACTCGCGACCGCATCGGTAATGCCCAAGTTCTGATCGGCTAGTCGGGCGTATCGGTCATGCGCGTATATACTTGTTGCCCGCTATCGGGATTCTTTCAAGGCGGACGCCGAGGAAAGCATGCATAAACCGTCTTACTCGTCGTATCTGCTGATCCTGCTGGCGCTGTTCATCGCGGTGGCGGCGTGGGCCGGCATCGCGCCGCTCGACCGGCATGACTGGATGCTGGAGAACGTGCTCGTGGTCGCGGGCCTGGTGGTGCTGTTTCTGGGCTATCGGGTACTGCCGTTATCGCGCTTGTCCTACACGCTGATTTTCATTTTCCTGTGCCTGCACGTGGTCGGCTCGCATTACACCTACGCGCTGGTGCCCTACGACGACTGGTTCCGCAATCTCTTCGGCACCGGGTTCAACGAACTCGTGGGCTGGGACCGCAACAATTACGACCGCGTCGTGCATTTTTCCTACGGCCTGCTGCTCGCCTACCCGATACGCGAAATGGTCTTGCGCGTTGCCGAGGTGAAAGGATTCTGGGGCTATTTCCTGCCGCTGGACGTCACCATGTCCACCTCCATGCTCTACGAGCTGATCGAATGGGGCACGGCGGTAATCTTCGGCGGCGGGCTGGGCGTCGCCTTTCTCGGTGCGCAGGGCGATCCCTGGGATGCGCAGAAGGACATGGCGCTCGCCACCCTGGGCGCGTTGATTTCCATGTGCATCACGGCTTCGCTCAATGCCTGGTTGCAACGTGATTTCGGTCGCGAATGGGTCGAAAGCGTCCGCATACGCGACCACCGCCCGCTCGGCGATTTTGAATTGATGCGCCTGTGGCGCCAGCGCAGGCGCGCCACCGCGGCAAAGTCGCAGAAAGAGCCTGACTGACATCATTATGGCCTGCCGCTTGGGCTCCAAGTTGCGGGCCTCAAGGCCGCTAAGCGGCTCTCTCAGGCTGGTGGATCGGCAGGCAGGGCCAAGGAAGTTGCCCCTCGTAATGACATCAGCATTACATTGTGTTATGCTGTTTGCAAAAGCTGTTTGGAGTCCTCACCATGCCGAGCGAAGCGACGACACATGGCAGACGCGAGACCTTGAATTTCCGCATCCGCCCGGACTTGCGGAACTTGATTGACCGTGCCGCCACGGTGCAGGGCAAGACCCGCACCGATTTCGTCCTGGAAGCCGCCCGTTTGGCCGCCGAGGAAGCCTTGGTGAGTCAGACATTGATTCGCGTCCAGCCGAAGGCCTACGCCGCCTTCCTTGAGCGGTTGGAACGTCCGCCGCAGTCCAACAAACGTCTGCGCGACACAATGCGAACCCCGGCGCCTTGGGACAAGGCTTGAGCCTCACCGCGCCTGAGCCGCTGGCTCGGCATCACGTCACCGACAATTTGGATTCCGGCAAAGCCAGTCTCGACGACTGGCTAAAGCGTCGCGCGCTGAAAAACCAGGCAAGTGGCGCGTCACGTACCTTCGTTGTCTGTGGAGAAGGCAATCAGGTGCTTGCTTACTATGCGCTCGCATCGAGTGCCGTCACGACCGATAACGCCCGAGGACGTTTTCGCCGCAACATGCCCGATCCCATCCCGGTGGCCGTGCTTGGCAGGCTGGCCGTGGACAAGAATTGGCACGGCCGGGGGATTGGCCGTGCGCTGGTGCGCGATGCCGGCCTGCGCGTGATCCAGGCGGCGGACGCGATCGGCATTCGCGGGCTGATCGTCCATTCGTTGTCACTGGAAACAACGGCATTCTATGAACGCCTCGGCTTCGAGCCCTCCCCGCTTGACCCTGCGATGTTGATGGTGACGCTGGCTGACTTGAAAGCCAACTTGTAGTGCCTTCACGCCACCGATGCGTAGCAGGATCCTCAAATCCGGGACAGCCCGCGAATTTCAAGCTACCGCCGCAAGTTTTGGGGCGTAAAATGGGCTTGTGACGCTCTCGTTGGTGCCGGTGGAGAGAGTCGAACTCCCGACCTTCGCATTACGAATGCGCTGCTCTACCAACTGAGCTACACCGGCATCTGTTTTTCGCAAGCGGGAAATTTTAACCTACCGTCCGAATCCCCTCAAACCGCTGGACGTTTGCGCAGGCGTATGATGACTTCGACCTCGGCGGCCTCGGTGCCGTCCGGCGGTTGCGGCAGGCCGGAGACCTTGATCCGGTCGGCGCGGATGTCCATCAGCTCGCCGGTCTCCGGGTTGTAGAAGTGGTGGTGCGGAGCCACGGTGGAATCGTAGAAGCTGCGCTGACCGTCCACGTTGATCTCGCGCAAGAGGCCGTGCTCGGTAAAGGTTCTGAGGGTGTTGTACACGGTAGCCTTGGAAACGCCCCCGCCGTCGCGATTCAGCTTGGCCAGCACCTGGTCGGCCGAGAGGTGGCGCGGGGCATCGAGCATCACCGCGGCGATCCGCAGGCGCTGCGGGGTGACGCCGACGGCGTGGTTGAGCAGTTTGTCGGTGAGCGCCTGTTCGTCCACGGCCCGCTCCGTTGCGACTTGGACTCATTATAAGACAGCGGCTGCTGGTTTCGCGACTTCCGGGCTTCCGCTCTTCGCGAGAGCGGCCCCTGGCCGCGACAAGAAACCCCCTCCAACTCCCCCTTCCCGCCATGCGGCGGCAAGGGGGAGGGAAGAATGGCCGCGCGCACGGCACGCTCGTGCAAGTGCGGGCGCCGGGCAACAATGGATGCTGTGCCGGATCCGCCGGCCAGGCTGTCTCGGCGATGCAGGCTTTATCATCAACGCTCTTTCCCGACGTTGACGGAGCATGCCCGAGCCGAGCGTCACGCCCAACCTGCCCGAATCGCCGACCCTGCTGGGGCGGCGCATGGTGGCGATTGCGCTTCCGGTGGTTGCGAACAACCTTCTCACCGTCGGTATGCAACTGACCGACACGGTGATGGCCGGAAGGCTGTCGGCCAATGCGCTTGCCGCCGTGTCGGTGGGCGGCAGCATCTTCGTCCCCTTCTTCCTGCTGGCGCTGGGGGTGCTGGGGGCCCTGAGCCCGATGAGTGCGCAACTCTATGGCGCCGGCCGCGTGGCGGGGATCGGGCTGCTTTCACGCCAGGCGGCATGGCTGGCGTTGTTGCTTGCCGGGCTGCTGATGACCGGGTTTCATTTTCTCGGGCCGCTTTACGCGTTTGCGAACATCGACGAGAGCCTGGCGTCGGTCTCCGCGGACTACGTGGTGGCGCTCGCTTGGGGGTTGCCGGCGATTTTCCTCTATCTGGTGCTGCGTTTCGCGAGCGAAGGCATCGGCCACACGCGGCCCATGTTCTACGTGGCGCTGGCGGCGTTTCTGATCAATATTCCATTGGATTACTGGTTCGTTTACGGCGGGTTTGGCGTGCCGCAGATGGGCGCGGTGGGATGCGGCTATGCGACGGCGATCGCGATGTGGGTGCAGTTCGCGGCGATGCTGATCTACGTGCTGACGAAGAAGCGACGCTACCGGCCGTTGCAGTTGTTCCAGCGCTTTGAACGGCCGCGTTTCGCGCCGCTTTCCGAACTGACGCGCCTGGGGGTACCGATCGGCGTGATGCTCTTTGCCGAGGTGAGTCTGTTCGGTGCGGTGGCGCTTCTGATGGCCTCCTTCGGCACGGTGACGGCCGCGGCGCACCAGATCGCGGTGTCGGTGGCATCGTTCTCGTTCATGTTCCCGCTGGGTTTGGCGACCGGCATCACGGTGGTGGTCGGCCAGGCGATCGGCAACGATCGGCCCGATCTGGCGCGGCGCGCGGGCCTGGTGGGCATCGGTTTGTCGCTCGCTTTCGAATTGGCGGCGGCGATTTTGATTGTGCTGTTGCGCCAGCCTATCGCGCAACTTTTCACGACCAATCAAGCGGTCATCGCGCTGGCGGCGACGCTGCTGCTGATGTGCGCGGCATTCCAGTTGTCCGACGGCCTGCAGGTGGCGAGCGCCGGCGCGCTGCGCGGCCTCAAGGACGTGCGCGTGCCGATGTGGATCACGGTGCTGGCTTACTGGGGGACGGGTCTGCCGCTCGCCTGGGCGTTCGGTTTCCCGCTCGGCATCGGCCCGGTCGGCGTGTGGGTCGGGTTGATCGCCGGCCTGACGGTGGCGGGCTTGCTGCTGGTACGGCGCTTTGTCCGCAATCGGAACGCAGGCGCTATCATGGCGGCATGAGTTTGGTGGATCGATTGCAGGGTTTGGTGGACGCCGGCCAGGACGGGGCGCACATTCGCGTGTCCCTGGCCCAGGCTTCCATGGGCAGTGGCAATGCGCGCGTGGCCATAGACCATCTTGAGCAAGCGCTGAAGATGGAGCCGAATTATACGGCGGCGTGGAAGGCGTACGGGCGCGCGCTGGCGATGGAACGGCGCGACGGCGAGGCGCGCGAAGCGTACCGGCGCGGCATCGAGGTCGCCGAGGCGACGGGCGACCGCCAAGCCGTGCGCGAGATGCAGGTGTTTCTGCGCCGACTGAACAAGTGAGCGGACGCATGAGAAAAAAGTTCGACAAGCCCGACGGTTTGCCCGCGGGCGATGCGCATAGCCGCGCGATTACGGACAGTGAACTCTCGCGCGAATCCTGGAAGGTTTTCCAGATTCTGGCGGAGTTCGTCGAGGGCTACGAACGGCTCGCGCGAATTCGCCCGTCGGTGTCCGTTTTCGGCTCCGCGCGCGTACCGCCGGACCATCCCAACTATCGGCTCGGCGAAGAGATCGGCTACGAACTGTCGCGCGCCGGGTTTTCCGTGGTCACCGGCGGCGGACCCGGGCTCATGGAAGCGGCAAACAAGGGCGCCTACCGCGGCAAGTCGCCGTCCATTGGCGTGAATATCGAGCTGCCGCACGAGCAACACGCGAACAAGTACCAGGACATCAGCCTGAGCTTCAAGCATTTCTTTTCGCGCAAGGTCATGTTCGTGAAGTATGCCTCGGCCTACGTGATTCTCCCGGGCGGGTTCGGCACGCTCGACGAGTTTTCGGAAATCCTGACCCTGATCCAGACGGGCAAGAGCCGCCGCATTCCGATCGTCCTGGTCGAGGCCGAATTCTGGAAAGGGTTGCTCGGCTGGTTTCGCGAACGCCTGCTCGCCGACGGCATGATTTCGCCTCGTGACATGGATCTGATGCTTACGGCGGAAACGCCGGGCGAAGTGGTGGAGCAGATTTTTTCCCACTACGAAGAGCGCGGCTTCGAGCCCTCGGCGAAGGAGCAGGAAATCATGCTCGACCTTTGAGTTCGTGCTGGCGCGCGTAGAGGTTGCAGCGTCGCCCCGGCGAAAGCCGGGGTCCGATATGAACACGTATCCCGGCCCATGGCCGGGATTCACCAAAGACTGGAGGCCGGCCTGCGCCGGCATGACGGCTTTCTCCTTCT
>JAKDMP010000164.1 GCA_030452225.1 Gammaproteobacteria bacterium | reverse complement strand
GGTAGCCACGATCGAGAAGGTGAGCGGGTCGCCATCCGGGTCGCTCGCCACCAAGCTGCCGCTCGCGGCCGTGTTCACGCTCGTCATGAGCGTGCCGTCTTCGGCCACCGGCGGGGAGTTGGCGACAATCTCGGTGCTGTCGCTCGCGCCCAGCGCCGGCGTGGTCTTCGAGACCTCCGCGGTGTTGACGATCGTGTCGCCGACCGCGCCGGTGGCGGTGAGGGTGACGTTGGCCGTTGCCGTGCCGGCGTTGCCGGAGATCGCGCCGAAGTCGCAGGTCACCACCCCGGCGGCCTCGCTGCAACTCCCCTGCGTGGCGTTGGCCGAGACGAAGGCCGCCCCGGCGGGCACCAGCACCTCGACGGAGATGGCGGCCGAGGAGTCGGCAGAGCTGTTGGTGGCGATGGCTTGGCTGAGGAAGTCCTCGCCCTGGGCGACGCCGGCGGGGGAGCTCACGGCGAGCGCGAGATCGCTCCCGCCGAAGAAGTACGCCGCGCCTTGATTGGAATTGCCGCCGATGTCGGCACCGGGTGCCCCGATCAGCGCGCTCGTGCCGTCAAGCGCAACCGAGAAGCCGCCGAAGAAATCACCCGCCGCGCCGTCGCTCGCGGCGAGTTTGGCCGTCTGCGTCCAAACTCCGCCCGAGCCGGTGAACATGTAGGCCGCGCCTTGATCAGTTTGGCCGGCGACCTCGGCGTGGTATGCCCCGACAAGGGCGATCGCGCCATCGAGGGCAACCGAGCGCCCGAAGCAATCGCCCGCCGCGCCGCCGTTCCCCGTGAGCTTCGCCGTCTGCGTCCAGGTCCCGCCGGAGTTGCTGAACACCCAAGCCACGCCTTGATCGGCATTGCCGCCGACGTCGGCTCCGCATGCCCCGACAAGCGCGATCGCGCCGTCGAGGGCGACCGAGTGGCCGAACTCATCGAATGCCGCGCCGCCGCTCACGGTGAGCTTCTGTGACTCGCTCCAAGTGCCGTTCGACTCCGAAAACACATAAGCCGCGCCTTGCGCAAAATTACCGCCAACGGTGGCGATCGCGGCGCCGACGAGTGCGGTCGAGCCGTCGAGGGCGACCGAGTGGCCGAACTGATTGTTCAGCGCACCGTCGCTCGCGGTGAGCTTCTGCGTCTCACTCCAAGCACCGCCGGAGTTGCCGAACACATAGGCCGCACCTTGATCGGCATTACCGCCGACGTCGGCCAAGTATGCGCCAATGAGCGCGTTCATGCCATCGAGGGCAACCGAACGGCCAAAAAAGTCGTTCGGCGCACCGTCGCTCGCGGTGAGCTTGGCCACCTCACTCCAGTTGCCGCCGGAGTTGGCAAACACATAGGCGGCCCCTTGATCGGCATTGCCGGCGACATCGGCGGATGACGCGCCGACGAGTGCAATGGTGCCGTCGAGGGTAACCGAGGCGCCGAAGTGATCGCCCGGCACGCCGTCGCTCGCCGTGAGCTTGGCTACCCCGCTCCAGCTGCCGCCGGAATTGGTGAACACATAGGCGGCGCCCTGATCGGCATCGCCGCCGACGTCGGCCAAGACTGCGCCAATGAGTGCGGTCGTGCCGTCGAGGACGACCGAGATGCCGAATAAGTCACCCGCCGCGCCGTCGCTCGCCGTCACCTTCTGCTCGATCCACACCAACGGATCCACAGTGAGCGGATAGACGGCGTGTAAATCATTGACGGCAATCAGCACGCGCTCGCCCACTTCTGTGGGAGCGAGCTTGCTCGCGATCTTCAGACTAGCTGGCACAACCTTGCCCTCGGCATCGGTCACCACCAGCTTCCCGTAGCGCAGCTTCCCCCACGCCAACGCACCGTCATTCTCCTCCGTCATGCCGGCGGTGGCCGGAATCCTGTGGTAATACTAATCCCGCCCAGTGGGGGGTTTGCTTTTTTGGACTGGGTCCCGGCCTTCGCCGGGACGACGGGTTGTGGTAAGCGCCAGAATGAGTTCGCCCTGCCCCGAAGGGCGTTTGGCAATCGTGAAGCCCTGCTCGAAGCCCACCGGCAGCACCCGCCACCACTCGGTGAGGTTGCCGTGGGCATAGTCGACGGTGTTACCCTCAATCGCGGGTTTCACGGCGCCGACCGTGGTCAGGGAGTCACCCCGACCCCAGGCGGCAAGATGCAACCCGAGCGCGGCGGCGCCGGTGAAGTGCGCCCCGCTGGCATCGAAGCAGGCGGTGAGGTCCTGCCGTGCAAGTGTTGCGCAGCCGTCCTCGTCGAGGTGATAACTCGCGCCCGCGTCCTCGGCCAGGGCTTGATAGAACGCCGCGCGCAGCCCCGCGGGCAAAGGCGCGTCCGAATGCGCGGAGCCCGACTGCTCCGCCGTGGCGCCGAACACCTGCGGTGCGGTAAACATGAGTATCGCCGCGGCCAGCGCCGCGGTCGGGAAAAACAATCGGGTCGGAAGTTTCATGGCAAGGTCCTCCTGGATTCAATGAATCCGTGGCGCAACCCCGAAAACGGGGTCTCCTGCCCTTATAAACAGAAAAACGGGGCAAATCGGCTCATTTATTTTTCCGTGGCTCGGGATTTGGCCAATGTTTTTTCTCCCCCTCCCTTCGGGAGTGGGTTGGGGTGAGAAAGTGAAGCGCAGTGGGCAGCGGCACCGGAGGCATGATATGGTTACATGTAACCGTTGTCGGAGAAGAACCATGAGTTCAGCCACCCGCCCCAAGTCCACGCGAACGAAGGTGCGCGAATATCGCGAGCGGCTGCGCAAGCAGGGTCTGCGCCCCATCCAGATTTGGGTTCCGGACGTGCGCGCACCGGCCTTTCGTGCCGAAGCGCATCGCCAGTCCCGCGCGGTTGCCGCCGGTGCCGGCGCACGCGAGGATCAGGCATTCATAGACGCGATCTCGGATCGGGGCCGGGAGTGAAACGGGGCGATATTTGTACCGTCTCGGGTGGCAAGGATTACGCGAGCAAACCGCGGCCCGTTGTCATTGTTCAGGACGACAGCTTCGACGCGACCGACTCCACCGCCGTCTGTGCCTTTACCAGCGATGAAACCGAGGCACCACTGTTCCGTCTGCCTGTGGAACCCGGCCCCGGCAACGGACTGCGCACACCCTCGCGCCTGATGGTGGACAAAATCACCACCGTGTCCAAAGCCAGACTCAGCACCCGTATCGGGCGGTTGGATGACGAAGACGTGCTGCGACTCAACCGGGCCATGATTGTCTTTCTCGGACTGGCGGCTACGACCGGGAACCGATAAAGGCGCCCGGTGCTGCATTTGCGCCGCACCAGCGAGGAGTCCCCGTTCCCGAAGACGGCAAGGGGGAGGGATGCCTCTTCCGCTTCCTGCACGTTGGCCGCGGGCGCGGCAACCGCTTGCAACTCCGGGCTTACGGTAGAATGATCGCCAGGTCAGAGGGCCCCTCCGCTTGCGGAACGCACATGAGTTACGAAGAAGCTAAACAGGTCATTACGATTGACCCCGGCAAGCGCGGCGGCAAGCCCTGCATTCGCGATCTGCGAATCACGGTGTACGACGTGCTGGACTGGATGGCGCAAGGCATGAGTGAGGCCGACATCATCGCCGATTACCCGGAACTCACCGTTGCCGATATCCGCGCGGCACTTGCCTATGCCGCCAATCGCGAGCATCGTCTGACCGCTATCGCCGGCTGAGTGAGGCCGCCGGCTTGAAGCTGCTGCTCGACGCAAACCCTTCGCACCGCATGCTGGCGGAACTGGAGCAGTCATTCCCGGACTCCGACCATGTGACGCGACTGGGACTGGCAACGGCGAATGACCGCGAGTTATGGGACTTGCGCGTTCCCGGGGTTTCACTCTGGTAACCAGAGACTCGGATTTTCACGAGTTGGCGGCGCTGTATGGCCCGCCGCCCAAGGTTGTTTGGCTCAAGTGTGGCAATCGGCCGCGTCGGTATATCACGGACTTGTTACTCAAGCACCGGGACAGGCTCGTCGCATTCGACGCCGACCTTGAAGCAAGCGTGGCGGAAATCGAGAATGGAGAAGAGTGATGATCTCCGCCTGACGACGAGGATCGTTTACCATCCCCTCGCCGGTCGCGGACCCGCTGCGATACAGTAGAGGAATCCCCTCACCCCAACCCTCTCCCCGCAAGCGGGGAGAGGAGTAAAGAGTGCCGGCCCTCTCTCGGGCGGAGAGCGCCGGGATCAAGCCTTGGCATGGCGGCG
>JAKDMP010000163.1 GCA_030452225.1 Gammaproteobacteria bacterium | reverse complement strand
GGTGGCCAGTTGCGGTGCGACCAGGCGGCCTTCGGCGAGCGAGAGGACGCGGTGCCCGAGCCGGGCGATCAAATCGTGGTCGTGGCTGGCGACGAGCACCGTCACGCCGACCGCATTGAAGCGTTCGAACAGCCGCATGATTTCCAGCGACAGTTCCGGGTCGAGGTTTCCGGTAGGCTCGTCGGCGATCAGAAGCGGCGGGCGGCCGACCACCGCGCGGGCGATGCCGACGCGCTGCTGCTGGCCCGAGGAAAGTTCGAGCGGCAGCGATCGTTCGCGCGCAAGCAGATCCACCTGGTCGAGCGCGGCGCGCACGCGCCGGCCCACTTCGCGGTGCGGGAAACCGGCGGCGATGAGCGGCAGGGCCACGTTGTCGAACACCGTGCGGTCGGTCAGCAGCTTGTGATCCTGGAATACCACGCCGATGCGTCGGCGATGGTAGGGCACGCGCCAGCGCGCCAGATGCGTCAGGTCGCGTCCGCCGACGAACAGTTGTCCGCGGCTGGGGCGCTCGAGGAGCGCGACGAGCTTGAGCAGGGTGGATTTGCCGGCGCCGGAGTGACCGGTCAGAAAGGCCATTTCGCCATTGCCCAGCTCGAAATTGATGCCGGCGAGCGCATCGTGCCCGCTGGGGTAGCGCTTGGCGATGCCGTGCATCCGGATCATGCGGCATCCCGCTCGCCGAGCCCAAGCAGGGCGGAGGCGAACGACTGCGCATCGAAGGGCGTCAGATCCTCGATGCCTTCGCCCAGCCCGAGGTAGCGAACGGGCAGCGCCAATTCACGCGCGATGGCGACCACCGCTCCGCCCTTGGCGCTGCCGTCGAGCTTGGTGATGATCAGGCCGCTCACCCGGACGGACGCGGTGAACTGCCTCGCCTGGGCGAGCGCGTTGCGTCCGGTGGTGCCGTCGAGCACCAAGAGGGTTTCGTGGGGCGCGGCAGCGTCCTTGCGCCCCAGCACGCGGCGGATCTTGGCAAGCTCGTCCATGAGATGGCCTTGGGTATGCAGGCGGCCGGCGGTATCCACGATGAGCACATCCACGTTGCGTGCCCGCGCCGCCTGCCAGGCATCGAAGGCGACGGCGGCCGGGTCGGAGCCGCTGCGTTGTGCGATGACCGGAACGTTTCCCCGTTCGCCCCAGACTTGCAGTTGTTCGACCGCCGCGGCGCGGAACGTATCGCAGGCCGCAAGCATGACGCTGTTGCCTTCGGCGCGCAGACGATGGGCGAGCTTGGCGATGGTGGTGGTTTTGCCGCTGCCGTTGATGCCGGTCACGAGAATCACGAAAGGCTGTGCCGCATCGTCGAGCAGGAGCGGTTGACTGAACGGCGCGAGAATGTTTTCGAGGTTGTCCCGCAACGCCGCGGTGACGGCGGCATCGCCGCCGCGACCGGCGGCCTTTTCGGCTGCAGCAACCAGCTCTGCAGCAATTGCCGCACCCACATCGGCGAGCAACAGATTCGTCTCCAGCGTTTCGGCATCGAAAACCTTGTCCGGCTCGATGAGCCGCGGCGTGCGCCCGAGCTTTGCGCGCAGGCGGCCAAAGGGTCTCGGCGGCATCAGAATGAAGTCACGACGGGCACCGCGCTATGCTAGCAAAGCCGCTGTTCGATCCATGCGTGTGTCCGTAGCCATCACGGCAGGCGGGGGGCGGTGACGCGCAGAGGACACGTCAAACTTTCCGCGGCGTCTCGGCGCTGCATGCCGGGAACGCCGAAAGAACCGCTACGCGGGCGTTTTGCGAACGGTCGGGCAATTGGCATCCTTTTGAGGCAGGGCGGGGTTTCATGCGCGGCGGGAATATGCACGGAAGATTACAAATATGTAATGTTAATGGTATCCAAAGAATGACAAATCTGTAATGTTATCAAGGTCTTGACATCCGTGATGGAGAGGGGTAATCTGCTGTTGCGTTGTCCCGGGATACCGGGTTTGGATTATAGATCAAGGAAGCTGGTTTTTTGGAAAATAACAATCAAGCATGTACTGAGGGCACATCCACTCGGACCTCGTTCGGGAATTTGTGTTCCGTCAATTTTTTCCCGTTTCTGTGCTGCAGAACAAGAATGACAAGTTCTTTCGACATCAACTTTTCCCCTGGAGGTAATTGAGATGAAACGATGGTATAGCGCCGTCGTCGGGATAGCCGCGTTTGCGGCCCTGGCGGGAACGGCTTTTGCAAGCGGCCCCTCAACCTCGAACCGCGTCAGGGTTTCGACGGTCACACCGGTGGCGACGCCGGCTTTGCGGGACATTCAGAAAAGCGTGAATCTTCCGCCGATCCTGCGCAAGATGGTTGCCGGCCAGAACTTCAGCCAGCAGCAGATCGAGCAGTTTCGCCAGAAGCTGATCCGTGCGGGCTATATCAAGCCAAAAGGGGAAAAGTATGTGATCCCGATCGAGCGGATTCCGCCGGTGATGAACCGGGCCCCGCGGGTCAAGGATCCCGTCATACAATCGAAACTCTTTTTGCCTCAGCCGAACGGCATTACGGCCGGGCTGGCCTTCCCCGGCCTCGGCGTCTCCGGCGGCGATACGCCCGGATGCGCCCCGCCCGACACCGACATGGCGGTTGGCGCCAGCCACATTGTCGAGATCGTCAATCTGTGCGGCGGGGTAGGAGTCAGCTACATCGAGGCATGGGACAAGAGCGGCAACCTGGTGTTGCCGACGACCTCGCTTGCCGGCCTGTGGTCCGGGGGTAGCGGCTGCGAGGCAGGCGGCGGCGACGGCATCGTGGTGTACGACCAGTTCGCCGACCGCTGGGTGATCAGTCAGTTCAACAACGCCATCGACGGCATCTGCGTCGCGGTCTCGCAAACCAGCGATCCGACCGGTGCGTACAACCTCTACAACGTCGTCATCGATGCCGGTGGCTTTACCGACTACCCGAAGATGAGTGTGTGGCCGGATGCCTACTACGTGGCGACCAACGACTTCGTGACCCCGTTTCACGTCACCTACACCGCCATCCAGCGGTCGGACGTGATCGCCGGCGACCCGGCAACGGTCGTCACGCTCGACGGTTCGGGCGGTCCGATTGATCAATCGATGCTGCCGGCCGACGTCGACGGCTCGGCGCCCCCGCCCGCCGGCGCTCCTGGCATCTTCATGAACTACACGAGCCCGTTCCGTGCGGGTACGGACTATCAGCTCAACATCATGCAGTTGGACGTGGACTTCGCCAACCCGGCGAACTCGACCCTGACCGGACCGACGTCGCTCGTCGTGGCGCCGTTCAACGACGGCATCTCGAGCATCCCGCAGCCGAGCCCGGGCGTCGGACTCGATTCGCTCGGTGACCGCATGATGTTCCGCCTCGCCTACCGCAACATGGGCGATCATCAGGTTTTGCTGGCCAACTTCACGGTCGGCACGGGCTCTCCGCCCTCCAACGCCCCTGCGGGCATTCGCTGGTTCGAATTGAATGCGCCAGCGGGTTCGACCAACCCGGCCGACTGGACGGTCGCCCAGCAGGGCACTTACATGCCCGCCGACGGCGCCAGCCGTTGGATGGGTTCGATCGCGATGGATCATGTCGGCAACATCGCCCTCGGCTACTCGGTGTCGAGCACGAGCATCTTCCCCTCGGCGGCCTATACCGGTCAGAATCTGGGCGCCCCCTCCGGAGTGATGGACGCGGGCGAGTTCGTGTACTTGCCGGGAGGCGGCGTGCAAACCAGCCCCAACCGCTGGGGCGATTACTCGGCCATGGTGGTGGATCCGGTGGACGACTGCACCTTCTGGACCTCCCAGGAGTACAGTTCCGAGACCGGTTCATTCCACTGGTCCACGGCCATCGCTTCGTTCAAGTTCGACAACTGTTCGGCCGGACCGACGGGCACGCTGGAAGGCACGGTGACAGACGTCATAACCGGCGATCCGATCGAAGGCGCGACGGTCACCCTGACGCCTGGCGGCTTTGTTGCCACCTCGGACGAGAATGGTCATTACTCGATCACCACGGCACCCGCTGACTACAGTGCGACTGCAACGGCCTTTGGGTATCAGCCCCAGTCGGCCTCGGTGACGATTACCGAGGGCACGACGACGACGCAGGACTTTGCCCTGACGCCGGCGGCCACGGCGCGCCTCGGCGGCCATGTCACGGACTCGGGGCACGGCTACGGGCTGTATTCCCATGTCGTGGTCGAGAACAACGGCACGACGGTTGGCGAGAGGTGGACGAACCTCAAGGGCGGCTACGTATTCAC
>JAKDMP010000045.1 GCA_030452225.1 Gammaproteobacteria bacterium | reverse complement strand
CGGTCTACCTGGTGACCGTGCTGGGCGTGATCTTCCTGAATCTGCTCGACGGAGGTATAGGTGAACTGCTGCCCGCCGACGCTTGCCTCGGCCATCGAGCCGTCGATGGACATGGTGAAGACCGCGACTCCTTCGATGAAGTCGTTCGTGACGGGAACGCCGGTTTTCACCGCCTCCGCGGGCATATCGGCGTCAAGCCGGAAATCGCCCTTTGCGAATCGGTGGAAGGTCTTGCGATCCTCGAAGAAGACCAGTTCGCGGAAGGTCCCTGCACCGGCTTGCGGGGCGATGTCGAGTTCGGTCACCGTCGCATAGCCCAAGAGCTTTCCGTTGCGGTACACCTCGCCTTCGCCATAGGCGCCGCCCATTACCTGCGCACCGCTGCCGATGCTCGGGAAAACGGCATAGGCGTAGGAGGTGCGAAAGAAGTCGGCGAGGTTTTCATGCCCCTTCCTGAATTTGCTTATGGTTTCCATCACATCGGCATGGCGTGACGGTTTGTGCGAGCCGTCCATTGAAGACGGGCCGTACAGGTCGCCGCCCGCCACCGGCGTGCATGAAACCGTAACGGCGGCCGCAAGGAGCGCGCCGGCGACGACGGGAATTATCTTCAACGCTTTCTTCATGATGTCTCACCTCTTGCCCGCGGCGTCCGTTTACATGCCCCCGCGGGCTGCAACTTGATAGTCTCCCGATCGATGGTTTCGCTTGTCCGGATCCTGTCTTGCGTCGCTCATCGCTGCTCACTTCAAGGTTAGCGGTCCGGATGCACCAAAATCAAGCGCGCCGCCCGTAGCTGTTCAGCGAGCCCTCTGCCGCAGGAAATGGCGCCATCACAAGCCGGGTTGAAGCAACAAGGATTGCCTGGGCGCATTCATCTTTTTACGACGCGTTTTTCGAAGCGCAGAATGAAACGCAATACGAGCAGGCCAAGCAGGGTCGTACAAACCGCAAGGATGTAGTAGCCGAGGCCGCAAGCCATGCCCACCCCGGCGACAAAAAGAATCGTCGCCGCCGTGGTCAAGCCCTCGACTTTCTTGTCCCGCGCCTGGAAAATGGTCCCGGCACCGATGAAGCTGACGCCGATCACCACCGCCTGCAATATGCGGATCGGGTCAGGCCGGAAAGTGCCCTCGGGCAAAAAGGCCTGGTACTCCACGGTCAGCAGGTAGGCGAGCCCCACAAAAAACGAGGTCGAACCGGCGATCAGCATGTGGGTGCGAAAGCCGGCGGGCTTGTCGGATAATTCGCGCTCCCAGCCGATCACGCCGCCCAGCAGCATGCCGAAAGCGATCTTGCCGATCAGAATCAACTGTATTTGCCAGTTTTCCATGTCGCGCACCTGTCCGGACGATAACGCATCATAGCTTGCTGGAGGCAGGCCGTTTCGTGCTCGTTCACACAATGCAACCCGACTGCGGCACAGCAACGAAAACCTGCGGATGGGAAAATCGCCCCGATTCACGGGCTGCGTATTCGCCTGCCCGTGTGGGCCGAACCGGCTTGTATGGCGTCCCCGACGGGACTCGAACCCGTGTTGCCGCCGTGAAAGGGCGGAGTCCTGGACCGCTAGACGACGGGGACGCGCGAAGATTGGTGGAGCTAGGCGGGATCGAACCGCCGACCTCCTGCATGCCATGCAGGCGCTCTCCCGGCTGAGCTATAGCCCCACGCGAAGCCGCATATTTTCGCTTTTCGGGCCCGGATATGTCAAGCCGATTCCACTTGTGAAGCAATCCATTTCCGCGCCCGATCGATGCGCGCCAGGGTTTCCTCACGGCCGAGGATGGCGAGCGTCGCGTCGATCGGCGGCGACACCGCCCCGCCGCAAACCGCGACACGAACCGGCTGCGCCACCTTGCCCAGCTTGACCGACGCCCGCTCGGCCACCGCGACGACTGCGGCATGAATGGCTTCGGCTTGCCAAGGCTGCAGACCGGCGAGCTCGCAGCGTACGGCCGCGAGCAAGGGCTCGGCCTCCCTCTTGAGGTTTTTGCGCGCCGCCTTGGGTTCGTAATCGGTGGGGCGGCGAAAGAAAAAACGGCTGTTTTCGGCCATTTCCGCCAGTGTTTTCACGCGCTCGCGCTGTGCGGCCACGACCAACTTGAGCTTGCCGGGATCCGGACTGGCCGCAATGTCGAGCCGGGCCAGTTGCCAGGCAAGTTCCGCGGCCAGTGACTCCGTATCGGCTTGCTTGACGTAATGCTGGTTGAGCCACTCGAGCTTGCCGGTGTTGATCGCCGAGGCGGAATGGTTGACGTCCGCGATATCGAACATTTCGATCATCTCGGCTCGTGAAAACAGCTCCTGGTCCCCGTGCGCCCAACCCAGCCGCACCAGGTAGTTGACGAGCGCCCCGGGAAGGAAGCCTTCCTCGCGGTACTGCATCACTCCGACCGCGCCGTGGCGCTTGGAGAGCTTGGCGCCGTCCGGCCCGAGGATCATCGGAAGGTGAGCAAAAGCTGGAACTTTAGCTCCCAATGCATTGAATATATTGATTTGCTTTGGCGTGTTGTTGAGATGGTCATCGCCGCGAATGACGTCGGTAATGCCCATGTCCATGTCATCCACGACCACGGTGAGGTTGTAGGTCGGCGAGCCGTCGGAACGGGCAATGATGAGATCGTCGAGTTCGTCATTGGCAAAGTTCACCCGGCCGCGAACCCGATCCTCCACGGCCGTCGTCCCGGTACGCGGCATCCTGAAACGCAGGACCGGCTCCACGCCCGGCCGCGGTTCGCTGCGTTCACGACAGCGCCCGTCGTAGCGGGACTTTTCGCCGCGTGCCTGCTGTGCACTGCGCATCGCATCGAGCTCCTCGCGCGAACAGTAACAGCGGTACGCGTGTCCGCTCTGGAGGAGTTGCTCGATGACCTCGCGATAACGATCGAAACGCTGCGTCTGATAAAAAGGCCCCTCGTCCCAGTCCAGCCCCAGCCAGCGCATGCCGTCGAGGATGGCCTGGACGGCGGGCTCGGTGGAACGCTCACGATCCGTATCCTCGATCCTCAGGACGAACTGGCCGCCGCAGTGACGCGCCTGGAGCCAGCTAAACAGCGCGGTGCGGGCGCCGCCAATGTGAAGATAGCCCGTCGGGCTGGGAGCAAAACGGGTGCGCACGGTCATGAATGAAGAAGCGGCGGGCAGACCAATATGCTAACAGCCCGAGAGAGCCCGAAAACCGCCTTTTTGCCGAGGAGCCCCGATTCATCCCTTTTGTACAACCTGATGGGCGCGCCCTTCGACTTCGCTACGCTACGCTCAGGGCGAACGGGCGCCAAAGCCTCTTCAACACCCTGTCAGTCGTCGGGCAGGACCTCGCAGCTCACGCCATCCCGCTCCATCATGCGCTTGAGCTTGCGCATCGCCGAAACCTGCAATTGCCGGACGCGCTCACGGGTCAGGTCGAGTTGTCGCCCGACACCGTCGAGCGTCATTCTTTCGGAGCCGTTGAGGCCAAAGCGCAGTTCGATGACCTGGCGCTGCTTGGTATTGAGATTCACCAGCCACTTGTTGATCATCCGCGCCAATTGTTGCGTGTCCGCATGCCGGTCGGGATCGTCGCCACTCTCGTCCACCAGCCCGTCCACCAGCGTGATATCCAGTTGTTCGCCAAGCGGCGCATCGACCGACACGGCATGCATGCCGTAATGGCGCAACATTTCGACCCGCTCGACGCTGAGTTTCGAGTCGGTCGCGATCTCGGCGGAAGTGGGTGTCCTACCCAACTCCTGCCTGAGGGTCTGCTCCGAGCGCAAACTCGAATACAGTTCACGCGCCACGTGTACCGGCAGGCGAACCGTACGGCCGTGCGTGATGGTCGCGCGCTCCACGGCCTGGCGAATCCACCAGGACGCGTAGGTGGAAAAACGGAAACCCTTCTCCGGGTCGAATCTCTCAACCGCCTGCATGAGCCCGAGATTGCCCTCTTCGATCAGGTCGGGCAGCTGTACGCCGCGCCCCGTATAGGATCGGGCGATATTGACCACCAGCCGCAGGTTGCATTCGATCATGCGGCAGCGGGCCGCCTCGTCGCCCTTGAGCAGGCGGCGCGACAGCTCCTTTTCCTCGTCGGCCGTCAGCAGCGAGTGGAAACCGACCTCGCGAAGATACAGGTCGATGATGTCGATATCCTTGCGGTCGGGCTGACGCGCAAGCGGTGCCGCTTCCTCTCCCGTCTCCTGCACCCGTGCTTTATCGGAATCGGAATCGGAATCGGAATCGGAATCGACATCGTAATCGTACAACTCATCCATGTCGGAGAAGACAAAGTCCGTCTCCTCCCGGTCCGGCTTGTTCGTTTCATTCACGAACACCGATGGCGTCTCACCGCCTTCGCCGAGTTGTGCTTTGGTTCTGTTCCCGACCGGAACATTGGCCACGCGGTTGAGACCTCCATCACCCTGAGCGCTGCTCCCGACTCAATATTAACGCCTGTCGGACAGATAGTGCAATGGATTCACCGGCGCTCCATCCTTGCGGATTTCGAAATAAAGAGCCGGATCGCCATTCGGTGCTCGCCCCATGGTTGCAATCCGGTCGCCCGCGCTTACCGTTTCTCCTTCGTGTGCCAACAATCTTTGATTGTGCGCGTAAGCGCTCAACCAGCGATCGTTGTGTTTGACGATGATGAGACGGCCGTATCCGACCAGCGCGTCGCCGGAATAAACGACCGTGCCGCCGGCAGCAGCGCGCACCGGCTCGCCGAGCTTGCCGGCGATGACGATGCCTTTGCCCGCAATGCCCGATTGCCCGAAAGTGCGGCGCACTGCGCCTTCGGCCGGCCACTGCCACTGGGGCGCCGAAGCACTCGAGCCCGGCCTGGCGCCGGTTTTCCCGCCGCGGGGCGCGGGAAAGGTTTCCGTCTTCGACGCATCGTCGGACTCGTTTCCGCGCTTCGCCACACCACCGGATTCGGCGGAAGAAGCATGGCCCGGATACAGGAATATGCGCTGGCCCGGATAAATTCTGTACGGCGGCTCGATGCCGTTCCACTCGGCGACAACGTGATAGTTGAGTCCGTAATGCCAGGCGATCGAATACAGCGTATCGCCGCCTTGTACCGTGTGGCTCTGCGGGCGATGCGTTTCGGGCAGATTCAGAATGCCGGCGCAGCCCCCGACAAGAACCAGCGCCATCAGCGCGAAGGATCGTTTCATCAACATGGTCTGCTCAAGCGGTACCGCGGGTGAAAGGCACAAAGCTGACTGCACCCAGGGCCTCGGATTCGATGCCTTTGTCCGTACGATGATAAAGCATGAGTTTCTGCGTGGCGCGCGGCCCGACCGGCGCAATCAAGCGACCGCCCTCGGCCAACTGTTCAAACAGGGATTGGGGCACGATTTGCGGTGCGGCGGCGAGGAGAATCGCATCCCAGGGCGCGCCTTCGGGCCAACCCGCTTGCCCGTCGCCGTGGCGCAGCCGCACGTTGCGGATGCCCAGTTCCAGAAGCGTTCGCCGTGCACGCGCCAACAGGGGGCGGATACGCTCGATTCCGGCCACCTCGGGCACGAGTTGCGCCAGCACCGCCGCCTGATAGCCGCTGCCCGTTCCGATTTCGAGCACCTTCTGCGGAATGCCCTCGGCGGCCAGCGCCGCGGTCATGAGCGCCACGACATACGGCTGGGAAATGGTTTGGCCGTGGCCGATCGGCAGTGCGGTGTTCTCGTAGGCCCGGCTGGCGAGCGCCTCATCGACGAACAGGTGCCGCGGCACGGCGCGCATCGCATCGAGCACGCGCGGATCGGCAATCCCTTCGGCGCGCAACTGTTCGATCAGGCGGTCGCGCGTGCGCATGGACGTCATGCCGATGCCGTCGCGTGCAATCACGACTCCAATCCCTCCAGAAACCGGGCGACGCCATTCACGGCATCCCGCTGGGTGAGATCCATCTTCAGGGGCGTCACCGATACCGCGCCCGATGCGACGGCCGCAAAATCGGTGTCCTCACCCGCATCGGCCGCCGCGCCCGGTTGGCCGATCCAATACACGGGGCGGCCGCGGGGGTCGCTGCTGCGCACGGTTTGCTCGGCCTGGTGGCGTGCACCGAGGCGCGTGGCGCGCAAGCCCTTCAAACTCGCCCAAGGCAAATCGGGAACATTCACGTTCAGCAGGGTTTCAGCCGGCAAGGCCATGTCCTCCATCCGCTCCACCAGGACACGCGCCACCCGAGCCGCGCTGTCGTAATGCTCCGGCCGCTCGGCCACCAGGGATACCGCGATCGCCGGCCGGCCGAGAAAACGCCCTTCCATGGCCGCCGCGACGGTACCCGAATAGAGCACGTCGTCGCCGAGATTGGCGCCGTTGTTGATGCCCGAGACCACCAGATCCGGCGCCCTGTCGAGCAGCCCGGTGACGGCAAGGTGAACGCAGTCGGTGGGCGTGCCGTTCACGGACAGAAAACCGTTGTCGAGTTTCGCGACGCGCAAAGGCGTTTCCAGTGTGAGGGAATTGCTCGCCCCGCTGCGGTTGCGATCCGGCGCCACTACCGTGACCTCGCCCAACGGCGCGAGAGATGCGGCCAGGAGCGCCAAGCCGGGCGCATGCACACCATCGTCGTTGCTGAGCAGAATCGAGAGCACAGACTTCCTTGCAGGGGCACGGATGCACGGCTACGGCTGCCGCGCTAACCTAATGATACCCAACCCGGCAATACCATGGCCGTCATGACAGACCATCGCGAGGACAAGGAACGCTTCCGCAAAGCGATGCGCAACGTCACGCCGCTGCCTGCCCGGTCGGTGCCGGTGTCCAGGCCCAAACCTCCACCGCGCGCGCGCCGGCACGAAGCGGATGAGCGCCGTGCCCTCGAGCAATCGCGGGACGATCCGCGTCATCCCGACGAATTCGCCTCCGAGCCGGCGCTGTCCTGGGTGGCTCCCGGCGTGCAGAAACGCGCGGCCAAACGTCTGCGCCGCGGGCAGATTTCCGTCGAAGGCGTACTCGATCTCCACGGCATGACGCTGGCGGTCGCCCGCGAGGAGTTTGCACGCTTTCTCGAAGAAGCCCGCGAGCGCGACCTCGGCTGTGTGCGCATCATTCACGGCAAGGGGTTTCGCTCGGGGCCGCGCGGCCCCGTTCTCAAGCGCGCCGTAGCCCGCTGGCTGAGCAATCGCGGCGAAGTACTCGCCTACACCAGCGCTCGTCCGGTGGATGGCGGCACCGGCGCCGTGTACGTTCTTCTGAAACGCTGATGCAGGGGCGGGGGAAAGCGCTCTTCACGACCGCTCCCGCCCACGGCCCCCGAATCTGCCACAAGGTCTTTCGCGCGTGCTTCAATAACCGTCTTGCATCGCTTCCAGCGGCGTGTAGCTGATGCGCTGTCCGCCGATGTTGACGCCGGTCATGAAACCGGCCTTGGTCATGGTGAACACGGCGAGGCCGACATCGCTGTACGCACTCTCCAGGGTCGCAACCGCGCCTTCGGCCGTGGCGCCGGCCGGCACGCCGACCGATATCGCATCCGTGCCGAACTGGAAGTGGCCGCGGGTGAAGCGGTCAAAAGCCTTCGCGTTCTGGAAAAAGATCACTTCACTGAAGGTCTTGCCGCCGATTTGTGCGCCGATGCTGAAGTTGGTAACCGTCGCGTGCCCCACGAGTTCACCCTGGCGAAACACCGCCCCGCCGCCGAAGGCGGCGCCGATGCTCAATCCGCCCTTGCCGATCGTCGGAAAGACTGCATAGCCATAGGCGTTGTCGAAGAATCGGCCGATCCCCGGACGGGCCTGCTTGAACGTGGCGATGGTCGCCTTCACGTCGGCGAGCTCCAGCGCTCGGTGCCGCACCTGGTTCCCGTCCGCGGAACGGTTCATCGTCCCGGCTGCAGGGCCCGTGCCCATGGCATAACCACCCGCGGCATAATCACCCGCGTTGCCGGTAGTCTCATTGACGTCGGAACGCGGCACGGGCTGCGTTTCGTTGTTGTCGCTTCGGGAGCAGGCCGATGCCGAGACCGCGATGCCCGCCGCCAGGACAATCAGCCCTGCAATCGTGAAAATACTGTTTGCTCTTCTCATGCCCTTTCTCCTGTGTTTACACGCGTTGTGCGCTTCTCCCGTTGCGATGACCTGCTACAATACGCGCCTCAAATGGGCGACTAGCTCAGCGGGAGAGCACTGCCTTCACACGGCAGGGGTCGCTGGTTCGATCCCAGCGTCGCCCACCAAATTTCCCCGCTTGCTCGTTGCAACTTCAGCCGGCCGGCGGTGCTTCCTGTCCGCCCTCAGCCGCGCTGCGCCGAATGCGCCCGCGCCTTTTGCCGGCGTCTTTCCCGCGCCATTTTCCGCTCCTCGAGCCAGGGGTTGTGGCGATCGCCATACTGGGGCACCTGCATGAAGTCCCCCTTGGCGTTCGCGTTGCGCAGTTTGCGTTGGTACGACTCCTTGTCCACCTTCTTCCTCCTCGTCACCGGTCGAAAACCACATCGGCAAGCGCCGATACGCGAACTTATTCTCGGCGAAAACAAGTCGCGTTTCTGTGCGTAAGCGCACGTTTCCACGCGGCACGACCGGAGAAGAAACGAAGCGCCCGCCCAGCCCGAAATGTGCGCTCGCACACGGAGCGTGGTTTTGCAATTCGGTACGCTCTCATCGAGAAGAGAGAATTCAGACTTTGAACGGCCTGCGCCGTCATGCGCCGTCACGAGGATTGCAAATCCGGATGGCGCGTTGCGACGAAGACGCCTGAATCCGGTGAGCCTGCCAACGGTGGAGCAAGCACAGGCAGCTTGCCGGTGCCGCGGCAGCATCCCGAGGCTCCGGCGTCTGCACTCAATGCCGGATGCAAGGCCTGCATTTGACATATGGATTACGCAGGAGGCAAGGAAATGAGTGAAATGGTGAGTGATTTTCTCCTGAAAAGGCTCTCGGACTGGGGCGTCCAACGCATTTTCGGTTTTCCCGGCGACGGGATCAACGGCATTACCGGCGCGCTCAACCGCGCCGGCGACCGGTTCCAGTTCGTCCAGGTCCGGCACGAGGAAATGGCGGCCTTCATGGCCTGCGCCCACGCCAAGTTTACCGGGGAAATCGGCGTTTGCCTCGCGACGTCGGGGCCCGGCGCGATTCACCTGTTGAATGGGCTGTATGACGCCAAGAAGGACCACCAGCCGGTTCTCGCCATCGTCGGCCAACAGGCCCAGGCGAGTCTCGGCGGCGACTATCAGCAGGAGGTGGACCTCAATGCGCTCTACAAGGATGTGGCCGGCGAGTATGTGCATATCGCGTCGAGTCCGGCGCAGATTCGTCATCTCGTCGATCGGGCCATTCGCATCGCCCGGGCCGAGCGCACAGTCACCGCGCTCATCATCCCCAGCGACCTGCAGACGCAGAAGGCGGTCGAGACGCCGGCGCGTTCGCACGGCACGGTGCACTCGGGACTCGGCTACTCGGCGCCGCGCATCGTGCCGGGCGAGGACGATCTCAAGCGCGCCGCCGAGGTACTCAACGAAGGCAAAAAGGTGGCCATGCTGGTCGGTGCCGGCGCGCTCGGTGCGGTGGACGAGGTCATCGAAACCGCCGAAAAACTCGGTGCCGGCGTGGCCAAGGCGCTGCTTGGAAAGGCGAGCGTTCCGGACGATCTCCCGTACGTCACTGGCTGCATCGGCCTGCTCGGGACCAATGCGAGCTGGGAGATGATCAGCAAATGCGACACGTTCTTCATGATCGGCTCGGCCTTTCCCTATTCGGAGTTCCTGCCCGAGGAAGGCCAGGCGCGCGGGGTGCAAATCGATATTTCCGCGCGCATGGTCGGCATTCGCTACCCGATGGAAGTCAATCTCGTCGGCGACAGTGCGGAGACACTGCGCGCCCTGCTTCCCCTCCTCGAGCACAAGGAAGACCGCAGTTGGCAGGAAAAGGTCGAAGGCGAAGTGGCCAAGTGGTGGAAGACGGTCGAGGCCCGCGCCATGACCGAGGCCGACCCGATCAATCCGCAGCGCGTGTTTTGGGAGCTTTCCGAGCGCCTGCCGGACGACTGCATCGTCACCGCCGACGCCGGTTCGGCGGCGAACTGGTTCGCGCGCGACCTCAAGATGCGCCGCGGCATGAAGGCCTCGCTCTCGGGAGGCCTCGCCACCATGGGGCCGGGCGTGCCCTACGCGATCGCCGCCAAGTTCGCCTTCCCCGAACGCGTCGTCATCGCGACGGTCGGCGACGGCGCGATGCAGATGAACGGCATCAACGAACTCATCACCATCAGCAAGTACTGGAAGGAATGGAGCGATCCGCGTCTGGTGATCATGGTGCTGAACAACGGCGATCTGAATCAGGTGACCTGGGAGATGCGCGTGATGGAAGGCGACCCCAAGTACGAAGCCTCGCAGGACGTGCCCGATTTTTCCTATGCCAAGTACGCCGACATGCTCGGTCTCGAGGGCATCGCGCTGAAGAGTCCCGAAGGCATTGGCGACGCGTGGGAGCGCGCGCTGTCCAACGATCGCCCGACGGTACTGGATATCAAGACCGACCCCAACGTGCCACCGCTCCCGCCGGACGTCACCAAGGAGCAAGCCAAGGCTTTTCTGTCTTCGCTTCTCCACGGCGATCCGGACAGCCTCGGCATGGTCAAGGCCTCGTTCAAACAGTTCGCCAAGGACTTTGTCCCGAAGTAACCGATGAATCGAGTACGCGCAGAATCGAGTGAAAGCGACGTTGCCGTCGAAAGCCTGCGGGTTTCGGCTTACAGGATTCCGACCGACCTGCCCGAGTCCGACGGTACGCTCGCCTGGGACGGAACCACGCTGGTACTCGTCGAGCTGAGCGCCGGCGGAAAGACCGGTCTCGGCTACACCTACGGTCACAAGGCCGTTGCCACCCTGATCCAGGACAAACTGGCCGGCATGGTCGAGGGCAGCGACGCCATGGATATCGCCGGCTGCCGGCTTGCGCTGCTGAAGGCAATCCGCAATCTCGGGCGCCCGGGCATTTGTTCGATGGCCATCGCGGCGGTCGATATTGCGCTCTGGGATCTGAAGGCGCGGCTGTTCGACACGCCGCTCGCGACACTGCTCGGCGCCTGCCGCCAGGAGGTGCCGATCTACGGCAGCGGCGGGTTCACCTCGTACTCCGACCAGCAGCTTTGCAATCAACTCGCCGGCTGGGTGGCCGAGGGCATTCCGCGCGTCAAGATGAAGATCGGTCGCGAACCATGGCGCGACCTGGGCCGCATTCTCGCCGCGCGCGAAGCGATCGGCCCCGACGCCGAGTTGTTCGTGGACGCAAACGGCGCGTTCGATCGCAAGCAGGCGCTTTCCATTGCGCTGGCATTCAGCGAACTCGGTGTCAGTTGGTACGAGGAGCCGGTGAGTTCCGACGATCTTGAAGGCCTCAGACTGATCCGCGATTTCGTGCCCCCGGGCGTCGAGGTGACGGCCGGCGAATACGGCTATTCATCCGGCTACTTCCGCAGGATGCTCGATGCCGGCGCCGTGGACGTACTCCAGGCCGACATCACCCGCTGCGCCGGCCTGTCGGGTTTCCTTGACGCCGCCGCGCTCGCCGGCGCGTACCAATTGCCTCTTTCCGCGCATTGCGCCCCGGCCGCGCATCTGCATGCCTGCTGCGCCATCAGGCCGCTGCGCCACCTCGAATATTTCCACGGTCACGTACGCATCGAAAACCTGCTTTTCGATGGTGCGCCGTGGCCGCGATCGGGCGCGTTGCGGCCGGACCTCTCGCGCCCCGGTCTCGGCCTCGAATTCAGGCATGAGGATGCACAACGATTCCGCCTCTAGGGAACCGCTGAACCATGGCGGCATCGTCATTCCGGACGACGCGCAGTGGCGAGCCGGAATGACGAATGCAACTTGCCCCGGACGGCAGTGCGGGATGGCGGGGCCGCGATTGAATCGGAAGTTCCGCAGGCACCGGATACTGCCGATTGCGTATTTGGACAAGAGGCAGCATGAAAAGCAGCCGTAACGGCGAAGTCGTCGCGATCACCGGCGCCGGGGCCGGTCTCGGGCGTGCGACCGTACGCAAGTTCGCCCTCCATGGTGCGTACATCGGTCTGATCGGGCGCGGCGAGGAACGGCTCGAGGCCGCCCGCACCGAGGTCGAACAACTCGGCGGTCGTGCCCTCGTCTGTCCCGCGGATGTCGCCGATGCGCATGCGCTCGAGCATGCCGCGGACAGGATCGAGGCCGAACTCGGCCCCATCACGATCTGGATCAACGTGGCGATGGCGACGGTCTTCTCGTTTTTCACCGACATACCGCCCGAAGACTTCCAACGCGTTACCGAAGTCACCTACCTCGGCAACGTCAACGGCACCCGCGCCGCACTGAAGCGCATGCAGCCGCGCGACCGGGGCACCATCGTGCAGGTCGGCTCGGCGCTGGCCTACCGTTCGGTTCCACTGCAATCGGCCTACTGCGGCGCGAAACATGCCATCCAGGGCTACACCGAGTCCCTGCGGAGCGAATTGCTGCATGCGAAAAGCCGCGTGCATCTCACCATCGTCGAGATGCCGGCGCTCAATACGCCGCAATTCGACTGGTGCAAGAACAACCTGCCCCGCCAGGCACGCCCGGTCGCCCCGGTTTTCCAGCCCGAGGTGGGGGCGCGCGCGATTTACTGGGCGGCTCATCATCGCCGCCGCCAACTGTACGTGGGCTTCTCCGCGGTGAAGGCCATCTGGGCGAACAAGTTCATCGGCGGCGTGCTGGACCGGATGCTCGTTTCGGCGATTGCCGGTCAGCAAACCGGGCACAGCGAAAGTCCGGACCGGCCCTGCAACCTCTACGAACCGCTGCCCGGCGATCCGGGTGCACACGGCCGCTTCGACGACGAGTCCAGGCGCCGCTGCCTGCAACTCTGGCTCGTGACGCGGTTTTTCTCGCGCCAGCCCCCGGCATGAATAGCCGCCCGGCTCGCCGCTATCGAGGCTCGGGAGGGCTTTCCGCGGCCGGCAAGGGAGAACATGTGCGGCAGAACACAGAACCCGCGCCCGCACTCCTCTATCCTCGAACCGAAAACACTCGAGGAGGACATCTCATGCTCTACCAGGATGATCTTTACCCCACCCGCGGGGATCACGAATTCCTTTCCGAGCGCAAGGACCCGATCGTGTACGGACGGGACGTTCACCCCAAGCGTTTGCTGGACAAGGAAGTGCACGAATACATAAAGCACGGCTTTGTCGTTATTCCCAACGCATTCTCTGCAAAGGAGGTCGCATCCGTCAACCGTCAGATACGACAACTCAAGGAGCAGCAAAACCGCGGCCGGCGCCAGGAATGGAAACAGAACATTCCGCCGGGCGAAAGCGAATCGTTGTTCGCTCCGGACAAGCAGGACCGCTTGTTTTACAACTTGGCCCGCGACCCTCGCATCCTCGAGCGGGTGCGACAGATACTGGGCGGCGCGGTTCACCTGCATCGTTCGCGTATTCACATCAAGAACGGCCTGGACAGCTCTTCCTACCCCTGGCATTCCGAGTTCGAAACCTGGCATGCCGAGGACGGCGTGCCGAGAATGCGCGGCGTGGAAGCCTGGTTGATGCTTACCGAAAGTACGCCGGAAAATGCCGCACTGAGAATACTGGCGAAATCGCACCTGATCTATGTCGCCTGCCGCGGCCAGGACAAGAAGTCGAACGGCGACGGCCTGCGCCATGCGGCCCAGCCCAGCGCCGAAACGCTGACCAGGCTGTTGTATTTCGGCTCGCTCATCGAAGCCTGCGGCGCGCCCGGCACCCTGGTGCTCTGCGACAGCAACCTGATGTACGGCTCATCGAAAAACGCGGCAAAGCAAAAGCAGGCGACGTTGATGCTCTCCTACAACAGCGTGGAGAACTCACCCGTCAATCGCCCCTTCGCGGGCGAAGAATTGCGGCCGGAACCGCTGGTCAACCGCGACCGGACGCCGCTCAAGGCAAAACCCTTCGAGCTGAATGGGGCGGCGGGATGATCGCGTTCGTTCGATCGTCCTGTCAATGCGGGAAGCCGCTTCAACCGGTAACGACGACGGGAGGAAACCAACCATGGCCGATCACGGAAAACAGATAAAGGATGACGAGCAGTACGAGGCCTTGCGTAGCGAGGGGGCGGGCAAGGAGAAGGCCGCCAGGATCGCGAACACCGGTCGGGGAAAAGCCGGCAGGCGCGGCGGCAAGAGCCGGCCCTACGAGGAATGGGGCAAGGGAAAGCTCTACGAGAAGGCCAGAAAGATCGGCATCGGCGGGCGCTCGCTGATGAACAAACAAAGACTGATCAAGGCTCTGCGCAAGCATTAGCAAGCCGAGCGCCGAAATCGCAAATCCCACGGCGTTGGCCGGCATGTTGTCCCCGCTTCTTCTCCCCTTTGAGGAGAAGGTCGGCGTAAGGAGCGCTGCGAAGCGACGCGCCGTCGCGTCAATGACTTGCTCAGCGGCGCGCCCGCGCGGCAGGTTCGGGCTCAGGTCATCACGTCGCCGCCGTTCGGGTGCAGCACTTGGCCGGTAAAATACGATGCGTCTTCGCTGGCGAGAAAAACGTAGGCCGGCGCAACTTCCGCCGGCTCCCCTGCCCGTCCCATCAGCGTATTCAAACCGAACTTTTCGGCATGACCCGGCGAAAAGGTCGCGGGAATCAACGGCGTCCATATCGGCCCCGGTGCGACGCCGTTGACTCGAATGCCGCGCTTGGCAAAGGCCTGCGCAAGCGAGCGGATCAATGCCAGAATTGCGCCCTTGGTCGCGGAGTAATCGAGCAGATGCGAAGACCCCCGATACGCCGTCACCGATGTCGTGGCGATGATGTTGCCGCCGTTTTCCAGGTGCGGCAGCGCCGCGCGAATCATGAAAAAATGTGAAAACACATTCGTTCTGAACGTGTGTTCGATCTGTTCCTCCGTCACCTCCTCCAGGTCCTGTTCGGCGAACTGCTGGCCGGCGTTGTTGACGAGTATGTCCAGACCGTCGATGACCGCGACGGTTTCTTCCACGGCCCGACGGCAAAATACTTCGTCGCCGACATCGCCCGCAATCGACATACACGTCCGGCCTTCGGCTTCGACCAGCCGCCGGGTCTCCTCGGCGTCCTCATGCTCTTCGAGATAGACGATTGCCACGTCGGCGCCCTCACGCGCAAAATGCACCGCGACCGCGCGGCCGATGCCGCTGTCGCCGCCGGTGACGAGTGCCTTGCGCCCGCGCAGCTTGCCACTGCCGCGATAGTTTTCGCGGATGACGAGCGGCTGCGGCCGCATCTCGCGCTCGCTGCCCGGCCGGGATTCCTGCGATTGCGCCGGTTGCCCTCGTTGTGTGTTGCATGACTGCTCCATGTCCTGACTCCTGTTCCATTTTCGCCCACCGGCCGGCGGCAACCGCCGGTGCACGGCGCGAGTACAATCCGATCCGTGCTCCATCAGGCCCAGACCGGGTCAGGCCTGCTGGCGTACCGATGCCTCCCGCGCCCACTGGCGGGTTTTGGCGGCGGTGATGAAGCCTTCGGTGTTGGAGACTTCGAACACGCCTTCATCGGGCCCAATGCCGATTGTCTGGAGCAGCATGCGCCCGCCCGCATCCACGGCGATCGCCTTGAGATGGCCGAAGGCGTCGCGGACGAAGTCGACAGCGGCGGCCTCTTCGATGAGCAAGGTCGCGGCCTGCGAAGAGAGCAGGAGCGCAACCGCGTCGAACATCACCGAAGGCGCGCCGGCGAGTTGCGCATCGGCCTGCACGTGCTTGTCGTTGCCCAGCCGGATACCCAGGCTTGGCGCGACAAGCTTGACGCTCGCGCCGGCCTTTTCCACGTCCCCACGGACCGATTCGATGGCCGCCTCGTCGGAGCCGTCGGCAATCAGGATGCCCACGACACGGCCGTGGAGCGTATCCTTCATCTTGCCGATGATCTGCAGCGCCGGAGAAGGATCCATGTCGATCGCCGGCGTTTGCGTCGGCGGCGCCTCGGGGAGTTCGGTGAGGCCGAGCCCGTCGGCCACGCGCCGGGCGAGCGACTCATCGATGTGGCGCAAAAGCGCGACGACGCGCTCGCGCACCTGCGGCGTTTCTACCTGGGAGAGTTCAAACACGAATGCCGAGACCACGTGCGTTTGTTCGTATTCGCTCTGGCTGCGCCAGAACAGGCGCGGCTGGCTGTAGTAATCGGCGAAGCTCGCGGCGCGAGCGCGGCCGCGCGCCCCGGCTTCCTCGACCGCTGCGCTCCTGAAACCGGCGGGCGGATTTTCGCGCGCGACGTCGTCCTGCAGCGAGGACGGGTCGTAGCTCACGCGGCCTTTCGGGCGATCCATCTGCATGTGCCCGTCGCGCTGCTGGTTGGCGTAGGGGCAGTGCGGCGCGTTGATCGGAATTTCATGGAAGTTGGGACCGCCGAGGCGAATCAACTGCGTGTCGAGATAGGAAAAGCTGCGTCCCTGAAGCAGCGGATCATTGCTGAAATCGATGCCGGGCACGATGTTGGCCGGGCAGAAGGCGACCTGCTCGGTTTCGGCGAAGAAATTGTCCGGCCAGCGATCGAGCGTCATCTCGCCGATCACCTCCAGCGGCACCAGCTCCTCGGGGATGAGCTTGGTCGCATCCAGGTGGTCGAACGGAAACGCCTCGGCGTCCTTTTCGGTGAAAAGCTGCACGGCCAACTCCCAGGTCGGGAAATCGCCGCCCGTGACCGCCTCGAAAAAATCGCGGCGGTGAAAGTCCTGATCGGCGCCGGCGATCTTGACCGCATTCCGAACGCCGCAAAGCGGCGATCCGGACTGCGCAGGCGGAACGCCGGAGCGAACATGCG
>JAKDMP010000162.1 GCA_030452225.1 Gammaproteobacteria bacterium | reverse complement strand
ATACGCATCCCGGCCAAAGGCCGGGACTCATCACATACTGGATGCCGGCCTTCGCCGGCATGACGGGTAATCATCCACCCTCGTCCAGACTGGCTAGACATCGGCTTTCAGGGCGGCTTCCATGAACCCATCCAGATCGCCATCCAGTACCGCTTGCGTATTACCTACTTCAACTCCCGTTCGCAAGTCCTTGATTCTTGACTGATCCAACACATAATTTCGAATCTGGTTGCCCCAGCCGATATCCGACTTGTCGGCCTCGGCATCCTGCTGCGTGCTGGTGCGTTCGGCCAGTTCGCGTTCATAGAGCCTGGCTTTGAGTTGCTTCATGGCCGTCGCCCGGTTCTTGTGCTGGGAGCGATCATTCTGGCATTGCACCACGATGCCCGTGGGCTCGTGCGTGATCCGCACGGCCGACTCGGTCTTGTTGACATGCTGGCCGCCGGCGCCGCTGGCGCGGTACACGTCGATGCGAAGGTCCGCAGGGTTGACGTCGATCTCGATATCGTCGTCCACTTCGGGCGAGACGAACACGGCGGAAAACGAAGTGTGGCGCCGGTGCCCGGAATCGAAGGGCGATTTTCTCACGAGCCGGTGCACGCCGGTTTCGGTGCGCAGCCAGCCGTAGGCGTAATCGCCCTCGAATCGAATCGTGGCGCTCTTGATGCCCGCGACCTCCGCGGGAGACACTTCGATCAGCTCGGTCGCAAAGCCGCGGCGCTCGCCCCAGCGCAGATACATGCGCAGCAGCATCTCGGCCCAATCCTGCGCCTCGGTGCCGCCCGATCCCGACTGGATGTCGAGAAAGGCGTTCGCGGTGTCCATCTCCCCGTCGAACATGCGCCGAAACTCGAGTCCTGTCACCGTCTTTTCCAGCCGTGCCACATCCGTTTCAATCTCGGCGAAGGCGGCGGCGTCTTCCTCGGAAACGGCCAGTTCGACCAATTCGTCCGCATCGGCCAGGCCGCCGCCCGCCTCATCGAGCGTGGAGGTCAACTCGGCCAAGCGGGAGCGCTCGCGGCCGAGGGTTTGCGCGCGTTCGGGATCGGACCACACGTCGGGTTCCTCGAGCATGCGCTCGACCTCGGCCAGCCGATCCTTCGAGCCGGCATAGTCAAAGATACCCCCTGAGAGCCTCGATACGGCCCCGCAAGTCGGCAATTTTTTCGCGTGTGGAAGCGGCTTCTATCACTTGCAATCCCTGCTGCGACGGATCCGAAAGACGGAAATTCTATCAAGCCCGCCGGAAGAACCCGCCGCGGCGGACCGGCAAGCGCCATTCGCAGTCTGCCACGAAAAGGCGCCAGGCGCCGCGGAACGAGGCGAATGCCCCGAGCCATGCTTCGCCGCGTGCGTCGTCGCCGGGCCCGACCACCACCAGCAAATCCGACATCGACCGCGTCGTCGAAGTATCCTCCAGAGGCCTGCATTCCAGCCCCAGCCACTGCGCCAGCGCCCTCACCAGCGGCTCGTCGGCGCGCAGCCGCGGCGCATCATCCAGGCTCGGCTTCGCCGGCAGGCGGCCGCAACCCCACAGCCACAAGGCATTCGCCACCGGCTGGCCGGCGTTGCGGCGCGCCTCGTTGACCGGGTGTTCGTGCCAGAGCATCTGCAGCTCGTTGAGAAACGCGCGCAAGCGGCCGGCATCCGGCCCCTCCTCCAGCGACTGCGGCGTGATTGCCTGGCCGAGCGCGGTGTCCACCGGTTCGGTCCGCACCGCATGGACCCCCTCGAGTGCCGCATACCAACGCCCGCTCGCGCCGCGCTCCAGCAAAAGCCGGTCGCCAAAATGCGCACGCGCCGCCTTGATCAATGCATCGGCTTCCCCGGCGTCGAGCCGCGCGTCATCCAGCTTGAACATGCGCAGGCTGTCGCGGCCGGCCACCCACATTACCGGTTCGGCGCAAAACCAGTCGCGTTGCCCCGCCTCCAGGCCGTCGGCGAGACGGGCCAGCGCGCCGGCCGGCGGCGGTTCGATGCCCATTGCCTTCGCCGCGAGTCCCACCGGATCCCGGCGCGGAAGAGCGCGCTTTTCGGCCCTCTTGAAGCGCCGTGGCAGGCGTTTCCCTGCCGCGGCCGCCCCGGCATCCAGCCCGGGCCAAACCAGAGCCGGTGATAACATGGCTGCGTATCTCCCCGACGTCACTATGTATGGAAATCGTACGCGATTTTCTCACCGAAAGCGCACAACCCAACGTGCGCAGTTACGAGTCCGGCGAGTTGAATGTCCTCGGTGCCCGCTACTCCGGAGGCGTTATCCTCACGCCGGATCGCGTCATCGACAACTGGCCGCCGCGCTCGGCCGCCGCGCTCGAACCGGAGGATCTGAGGCCCCTGCTCGAACTCGATCCGCCGCCCAAAACGGTGCTGATCGGAACGGGCGAAACGCAGGTTTTTCCGCCGCAATCCTGTCTCGCCCCACTCATCGAAGCACGCATCGGTTTCGAAGTCATGGATACGCGCGCCGCCTGTCGCACCTGGAATATCATGCTGTCTGAAAACCGCAAGGTGGCCGCCGCGCTCATCCTTTGACAACGCCATGCTCCTCGTGCAAGGCGGCATGTTGTGACACGCCGGCAAGCGGCTCGGCGCGCCTGGGAACCATCTCCTGCCAGGAAGCGGGCCATGGATACTCTATTCAAGGTCAAGCCCACTCAAAATCGAGTAGGTGGACAAGCCTGCGCAGCAGGCGCATCCACCGAATCCACACCCGAATCCACACCGGCGGATGCGCTGCGCTTATTAGCCCTACTGCTGGCAGGAAGATGCCATGCGCGCGACAAAAAGTCGGAATGGGTTGGAGACGCCCCGCTGTCAATCCCGGGTGCCCTCGTTGCCCGTCCAGGTGACCCGCCAGATCCAGCCGCGTTCCGAATCGGCAATGTAGAGCGCACCCTGCGGGCCCACGGCGACGCCCACTGGACGGAACCGCGCCTGACTTGGCGATGAAAGCTTCTGCTCGCCCGCAAATCCCTTCGCAAACACCTGCCAGTGCCCGGACGGTTTGCCGTGATCGAAGGGTACGAACGCCACTACGAAACCTTGTTGCGGCAGCGGGGCGCGATTCCACGAACCGTGAAAGGCAACGAAGGCGCCGCCCCGATATTCGGGCGGGAATGCTTCGCCCGTGTAAAAGACCATCGCTTCGGGCGCCCAGTGGGCGGGAAAGGCGACCAGCGGCGCTTCGAACTTTTTGCAGCGCCCCACCTTTTCGCCGTTGCCGCCGTACTCGGGCGCCAGTACCAGCTTGTTTCGGAATCCGTCGTAGTAGCAATACGGCCAGCCGAAGTTGTCGCCCCGATCGATGCGGACGAACTCCTCCGCCGGCAACTCCGCGTTCTCCTTGACGGTGTACAGTTCGGGCCAATTACCGTGGAGCTGATCGCGCCCCATCATCACGCCGAAAAGCGCATCGGCCGCATGGTTCCAGGCAAGCGCGATGGTATGGCGCAAGCCCGTCGCATAACGGTGATCGGCACTGAACCGCTGGCCGGTCTTGTCGGCCGAAAAACGCCAGATGCCGCCGTGATTCTCGAGCAATGGACAGGGATCCATGCCCTTCGAATGCGGATGGCGATCGCGCTTCTGGCAGGCATTGGAAGGCGCTCCGATATCGACATACAAGTGCCCGGCACCGTCGAAGGCCATGCCGCGGGCGGAATGCTGGCGCTGATCGGGCAAAGCTGCCACCACCGTCTGCGGCTCGCCTTGCGGCAGACCGGTCTCTGGCGACAACTTGAAGCGCAGGATGCGCGTTGTCTCGCCGAAGTAGAGGTAGCCACGGTGCAGGGCAATTCCGGTGCCGCGGACATCGCCGAAGTAGCGAACGGAATCGGCCCGGCCGTCCCCGTCGGTATCGCGCAGCAGGGCGATGCCGCCGCCATTTTCCTGCCTGGACAAGGCGGCGTACAAGGTGCCGTCCCCGGCCACGGCGATATGGCGCAAAGCGCCCACATCTTTTGCGTAGACCTCGACACAAAATCCCGCGGGCGCTGAAACGCCGCTGGAGTTCCCGCTGCATTCCGCAGAAGCTGCCTGCGCCGGCAACTGCAGCATACCCAAAGTAATCGCCAACGCCGTCAAAAGCACCGTTCGCAACATGGTTCGTCGCCATTCGGAGTGGCTTCCATCATACGCTTGTCAAGGCATTTTCTACGGATTATTGATATAATAACCAGTTGAATATGGATTCTTCAAAAGGACTCCAAGTCATTGTTTTCACAGGTGGAGGACAGCATGAGCAACAGTTTCGATACACGCGCAAAACTCGAGGTCGGCGGCAAGGAGTACACCATCT
>JAKDMP010000161.1 GCA_030452225.1 Gammaproteobacteria bacterium | reverse complement strand
CGCGCGCCTTGCATCCGACCCGGCTCAGACCCGCTGAACGTCGTCTTACCAGCGTTCGGCTTGGTAGCTGCGGCGGGGGCTGCAAAAAAACGGGGCGCTTGCGCGCCCCGTCTCGTTCCGTTGTTGGCCTTGAGTTAACGGATAACGGTGAAAAAGATGCCGTTGCCGCGCCTGACCTTGAGCAGGAGCGATTCGCCCTTGTAGCGTTCGAGCAGCTTCTTGAATTCATCGAGGTTTTCGACGGCGTGGCGATTCACGGCCGTGATGACGTCGCCCGGGCGCAGCCTCGCCATCGCGGCGGCACCGTTCGGATCGACCGTTTCCACGACCACCCCTTGAACTTCTCCATACAGGGGGGATTTCTTGGTGAGATTGCCGAAGGTGGCGCCGAGTTCATGATGGCCGCCATCCGCGGTATTGGCGTCGTTGCTGGATTCGCCGATCTTGGCATGGATGGTCATCTTCTCGCCATCCCGGTACACGGTCAGCGTGAGCGGGGTGCCCGCCCGACGAATGCCGATGTAGCTTGACAAGGCGTTGGCGCTGACAACCGGATGGCCGTTGACCGCGGTGATGACGTCGCCCTGCTTGAGGCCGGCCTTGTCGGCAGCCGAATCTTCCATGACCTTGGTCACCAGCGCGCCCTTGGTCTCGCTCGAAAGTCCGAACTGCTTGGCGAGTGCCGGGCTGAGCGGCTGGATGTAGACGCCGAGAACTCCATGCTTGACCTCGCCGTATTTGATGAGCTGTTGCATGACGACTTTTGCCATGTTGACCGGGATGGCGAAGCCGATGCCGATGTTGCCACCGTTGGTCGTGGCGATCGCCGCGTTGATCCCGACGAGCTGGCCGCGCAGATTGATCAGAGCACCGCCGGAGTTGCCCGGGTTGATGGCCGCATCGGTCTGGATGTAATTGTCGAGGGTGCCGACCGGCTGACCTCCAAACCTGCCGGAAGCGCCGCCGGGGCGGCTCAAGCCGCTGATGATGCCGAAAGTCGCGGTGTGCTCGAACCCGAGCGGGTTGCCGATCGCGACGACATAGTCGCCGACCTGAAGCTGGCTCGAGTCGCCCAAGGCGATTTGGTGCAGGTCGTCTGCATCGATCTGGACGACGGCGATGTCGCTCGCCGGGTCGGATCCGATGACCTTGGCCTGGAACTGGCGGTTGTCGTAAAGCGTGACCGTAATCTTTTTCGCGTCGCGAATCACGTGGTAATTGGTGAGGATGTAACCTTTTTCGGCGTCGATGATCACGCCCGAGCCGAGGCTCGTGAACACTCTGCTGATCGTTCTTCCGTTTTCGGGTATGCCGAAGAACTGGCGGAACAACGGCGACATGAACGGACCGCGTACCTTGCGTTTGACCACGCCGCGGGTCGAGATATTGACTACGGCGGGGGTGACCTGCTTGATCACCGGTGCCAGGCTCGGCATGCCGCTCGAATTGAGCATCTCGGCGGACGCCGGCTGCGCCGCGCCGAAACCCACTGCCGCCAAAAACAGCAGACTGAGTGCAGTAACTGACCCGTATCGTTTCATGTGCTTTTCCCGAATGTGCATGTAAAAGGTGTTCCCGTCGCGGGGTGGCCGCTTGTTTCGGCCGTTCTCAGCGTACAAGGACAGGCGGGGGCCAGTGAAGTTCCCCCGCCTGCCGTCGACTCCGGTTCCTATGCCGCGGCCACGCTGATTTTGCGAGGCTTGATGCGGGCGGCCTTGGGGATGGTCACCTCGAGTACCCCGTGGTTGCTGCGCGCGCTGACCTGTTCGGGGTCGGCCGAATCGGGCAGGCTGAAGCGGCGATAAAAACTGCCGTGCAGCCGTTCGCGGTGACGCCAGCCGTTGTCTTTCGCTTCGGTCTCGTAGTCGCGCCGGCCGCGCAACGTGAGGTAGTCGCCTTCCAGCGTAATGTCGATGTCCTCGGGTTTGACCCCGGGCAGATCGGCGCGGATGAGGTAGCGGTCGTTCTCTTCCCTGACGTCCACGGCGGGCGTCCAGTCGCTGCCGGGATCGTTGGCCCCGTAGGCGGGGTTGAGCCGCTCTTCCAGCTCGCGGTTGAACTCGCCCAGCAGGCTCCAGGGCCGGTAATGCGTTAATGCGGTTCTCATTGCAAACTCCTCCAATTCGGTTGGGTGGCCCATGCGGGCGGTTGCTGAATAAATGAGGGCGGGCGGGAGGTTTTCAAGCCGTGGCAGGTCGTTCGGAGGCTTGCAGCGAACTACTATATATTGGGGTAGCCACAAAAATCTTGTGGAACCGACCCGACCGGGATTTTACTGCTTTCGGCATGGAAAAGTAATGGAAAAACATAAGGTTATGAAAACTTGACAGTAGCCGCCCCGATGGTGTCAAATAGGCAGGTCAACCACAATATATTGGGATTGGCAATCCACAGCCTGTCCACAGGTTTTGCACGTTTTTTGCCCGACATTCGGTGACACAGGAGAAGTAATGAAGCCGACCAACAATGCGCACGCCATCGCATCGGAAGACGCGCTCGCGATTCCGATCCAGCCCGCTTCCGCCGACATCTGGGACACCAAGTACCGGCTCAAGGCCAAGGACGGGACGATCGTCGACGAGACGGTCGATGCGACCTGGCAGCGGGTGGCGCGGGCGCTGGCAGAAGTGGAAACGCCGGCCAAGCGCGAGCAGTGGTACGAGCGTTTCCTGTGGGCGCTGCGCCACGGCGCAATTCCGGCGGGCCGGATTACCTCCAACGCGGGCGCGCGGGCGCACAAGCCGGCGACCTCGACCATCAATTGCACCGTCTCGGGCACCATCCACGACTCGATGAACGACATCCTCGAGAAGGTCCACGAGGCCGGGCTCACGCTCAAGGCCGGATGCGTTGCACCGGGGACATGGGTGCAGACGGAAGAGGGCCTGGTGACGGCCGATCAAGCAGTCGACGAACGTCATCGAGAGATCATGTGCTACGACCGGGCGTCTGGCCGGTTCGAAATGCGTCCGATCCTGCGCCACATGATTACGCATGTGCCGCGCGAGGAAAATATCGAGATTTTCTCCAATGGTGTTTCGCTGAAGACGTCGATCAGGCATCCGGTACTGGTTTATCGAGCGGGGTCTCTTACCTACGTTCGCGCAGACGAGGTACGGTGTGACGATGCGCTGGTTCATCATCAACTGCCGTGGACTGCGAGTGACGCCATGGCATCGGAGGCCTGGTTTGCCGGTGCGCATTTGGGCGATGGAAGCGCTTGTGAGAAACATTTTTCCTACAAACCCGGCCGCAAGGCGTGGGAAAAGCGCGCGCGTGCACTTGGGGCGCGCTATGTCTTCAAGATTCGGGCCGCCGAGCGGGAAGTCGTCGAGCGTTATGCGGCCTTTTTCAGCGCTTTTTGCGGCTCCAGGGCTCAAGTCGTGGCGACGGCAACGCCTGGCGGCACTCCGGTATGGGATTACACGGTGGCAAGCTTCGGCGCCAGCCGGGCGGCGGATTTGATTGATGGGCAGGTGGGCAGAAAAACGAAAAATATGCGGATTCCCGAATGGATCAGGGCGCGTCCGGAAAGCCATTTTCTGCCATTTCTGGCCGGATTGATTGATACCGACGGAACGGTCAGTTGCGAGCGCGGCAGCGCAATCATCGGGACTCAAAACCACCATTTTGCGGAAGAACTCAAGTCGGTGCTGAACCTTTTCGGCGTATACGGCGCGGTGACGTACCGCAAGCCGCGAAGCCACGTATTGAACGGGCATGAAGTTCATGACAACGGCGGCGCCATGCTGAAAATTTCCGATTCGGCGTTTCTGCGCGAAGTCGTGAAACACATGGCCGATTCCGGCAAGAAGAACGGCATCCTGGAACACGCGAGCAAAGCGGGGCAATACGACCACTACCGCATGCCGACCGTATTGCGGGAAGCCCTCGCGGCAGAACAGCCCGGCTTGTCACATTGGGAGAGGCAGACATTGGGCTTTTACCATGGGTATCACGAGAAGGACATTATCAGTAGAGTGTGGCTGGATCGCTGGAGTGAACGCTTCCCCGCACTCGAGCCGTTGATTGCCTTTGCACGCACGCTTCGCCCGGTCGAATCCATTCGGCGCAACCTGCCCCTGGCCGAAACGTTCTATGACTTTACCGTCGAGAAGCACAACAATTATCTCGCCGGCAACAACGGGCTGGCCGTCATCCACAATTGCGGCATTGGCTACGAATTTTCGACGCTCAGGCCGCGCGGCGCCTACGTCGCCGGGGCGGGGGCCTACACCTCGGGGCCGCTCTCCTTCATGGACATCTACGACAAGATGTGCTTTACCGTCTCCTCGGCCGGCGGCCGTCGCGGTGCGCAGATGGGCACCTTCGATGTCG
>JAKDMP010000044.1 GCA_030452225.1 Gammaproteobacteria bacterium | reverse complement strand
GGGCGCTGGAGCAACTGGCGGCTGCACGAACAGGAGGACAACCGGCTCGTTGTGGGCCTGAGGATTGCACCGCAAACCGGCTATCCATTTCTCGTGGATGTGGCGGTGGAGTACCGGCTCGACGACGAGGGTCTGACGACTCGCACTACGGCACACAACCTCGGCGAGTCAGCCTGTCCCTGGGCCTGCGGGCAGCATCCCTATCTGCGCTGCGACACCGGGACCATCGATGAACTGGAACTCGAACTCAAGGCCGAACAATGGCTGCCGACCGACGAGGAGCAAATTCCCACCGGCACCGAGCCGGTGTCCGGTTCCGATCTCGACTTTCGCAATTGGCGCCGGCTGGGCGATCAAAAGATCGATTACGCCTTTACCGGCCTCGCACGCGACCATGCCGGGCGCGCCTGGGCGCGGGTGCGCTCCAAAGCCGGGCGCGAAGTCGGCCTGTGGGTGGACGAGCACTTCCCGTACATCGAAATTTACACCGGCGACACGCTCGCGCCGCATCGGCGCCGGCAAGGTTTGGGCGTCGAGCCGATGACGGCCGCGCCCAACGGCTTTCAAACGGGCGAAGGCCTGGTGCGTCTCGAACCGGGCGAATCCATTACGACCAGCTGGGGCGTCATCATCGCCTGAACAAACCAATACGCGCCCTGGACTGAGCGATGCAGATACTCTGCTCATAGTCAAGCCCACTCAAAAGCGAGTAGGGTGGATAAGCCTGCGCAGCAGGCGCATCCACCGAATCCACGCCGGCGGATGCGCTGCGCTTGTCCGCCCTGCTGCAGGAGCGCCTCATGGGCGCGACCCGGGGATGGAGATCTGCTCCGGGTCGCGGGCATGGCCCGCTCCTACACGGGCGCTTGCCTGCCTGACGGCGGCACGGGCGCCATCATTTGCGATTGACGATGTGGATGGCGCGATTGTCCACGGCCAATGCCGCTTCATGCGTCGCCTCGGAGAGCGTCGGATGCGCGTGCATCGTGAGCTGGATATCCTCGGCGCTGGCGCGGTATTCCATCGCCAGCACGACCTCGGCAATCAGCTCCGAGGCAAACGCGCCGGCAATGTGCACGCCGAGAATTTCGTCCGTGTCCTTGTGGACGAGCATTTTCACCATCCCTGCAGGCATCCCGAGCGCGTTGGCGCGCCCGTTGGCGGCGAAGGGGAAACGGCCGCTCTTGAACGGCACACCCTCCTTCTTGAGCTGCTGTTCGCTCTTGCCGACCCAGGCAATTTCGGGCGCCGTATAAATGACCGAGGGCACGGTCTCGTAGTTGACCTCGGCCGTCCGTCCGGCAATGAGATCGGCGACCATCACGCCCTCCTCGCTTGCCTTGTGGGCGAGCATCGGACCGCGCACGAGATCGCCGATCGCCCACACGCCCTCGACGCCGGTGCGGCACTCGTCGTCCACCTCGACGAAACCGCGCTCGTCCACGCCGACCCCGGAGTCTTTGTCGAGCAATCGTTCCGACACGGGCCGGCGGCCGACGGCCACCAGTACCTTGTCCACTTCGAGGCTGTCCTTGTCGTCCTTCGTCTCGTAACTCAGCTTGATTCCGCTCTTGCCCGTTTTCGCCTCGGTCACCTTGGCGCCGAGGCGGATGTCGAGCCCCTGCTGCCTGAACTGTTTCTGCGCCTCCTTCGATACCTGGGCGTCCACCATCGGCAGGAACTCGTCGAGCGCCTCGAGAATGGTGACTTCGCTGCCGAGGCGCCGCCAGATACTGCCCATTTCGAGCCCGATGACGCCCGCGCCGATCACGCCGAGGCGCTTGGGCACTTTCTCGAATTCGAGCGCGTCCCAGGAGTCCACGATCTTCTTGTGGTCGAACGGCAGCGGCTTGAGTTCGACCGGCGCCGAACCCGCGGCCAGGATCACATTTTTGGCCGTAAGCGTCTGCTTTTTGCCATCGAGACCCTCGACCGACACCTTGCCGCCCTTGCCGAGTCTTCCGGTGCCGGCGATGCCCGTGACCTTGTTGCCCTGGAAGAGCTGGGCGATGCCGCCGGTGTGCTGCTTGACGATGCCGCCACGGCGCTTTTGCATCGTCGCCAGATCGAGCGCAAACTTGTCAACCTTGATGCCGAAATCGCCGAACTCGTGCCCGGTACGCTCGTACAATTCGGAGGCTTCGAGCATCGCCTTGGACGGAATGCAGCCCGCATTCAGGCAGGTACCGCCAAAGGCCTGCTTGCCGTCGCGGTTCTGCCAGTTGTCGACGCAGGCGGTTTTGAGCCCGTTTTGTGCGGCACGGATTGCGGCTACATAGCCGCCCGGTCCGCCGCCGATCACGACCACATCAAAGGCGTTGTCACTCATGTTCTTCTCCTCTCGATCCTGTCCTGTCAAATCCCGTAGATACCCTGTTCAAGGTCAAGCCCACCGAAAAGCGAGCAGGGTGGACAAGCCTGCGCAGCAGGCGCATCCACCGAACCCACACCGGCGAATGCGCTGGGCTTATTCGCCCTTCTGCAGGAGCGCGCCATGGGCCGCTCCTGCAACAGCAGATCACACCAATATTCAAATATCGATCAACAGGCGGGCCGGGTCTTCGAGCGCCTCCTTGATGGCTACGAGGAACAGTACCGCCTGCTTGCCGTCGATGATGCGATGGTCATAGGTCAGCGCGATGTACATCATCGGGCGAATCTCGACTTCGCCGTCCACCGCCATCGGGCGATCCTGGATTTTGTGCATGCCGAGAATCGCGCTTTGCGGGGGATTGATGATCGGCGTCGATAACAGGGAGCCGAACACCCCGCCGTTGGTCACGGTAAACGTGCCTCCGGTGATGTCTTCCAGCGCAATCTTTCCGTCTCGCGCGCTCTTTGCGTACTCGGCGATCTGCCGTTCGACCTCGGCGAAGGAAAGCCGGTCGCAGTCGCGCAGCACCGGCACCATGAGGCCGCGGTCGGTCGAAACCGCCACGCCGATGTCCCAGTAATCGTGATACACGATGTCGTTGTCCTCGACCGAGGCATTGACCACCGGGTACGTCTGCAGCGCGCGCACCGCCGCCTTGACGAAGAAGGACATGAACCCGAGGCGCACATCGTGCTGCTCCTGGAAGGTTTCCTTGTAGCGTTTGCGGAGTTCCTTGACGGCGCCCAGATCCACCTCGTTGAACGAGGTGAGCATGGCGGTGCTGGATTGCGACTCGAGCATGCGCTCGGCGATGCGGGCGCGCATGCGCGACATCGGTACGCGCCGCTCCTCGCGCGCGCCGGAGGCAGGCTTCGCCGCCGCCTTGCCGCTCGCGGGCGGCTGCGGCTTCTGCTCCTTCGTCTTGCTCTCGGCACCGCTCTCCAGAAAGTTCAGCACATCGGCCTTGGTCAAGCGCCCGGCCTTGCCCGTAGCGGCAATGCTTTCGGGATCGAGGTCGTGTTCCTCGATGAGGCGGCGCACCGAGGGTGAGAGCGGCCTTGCTTCGCCCTGCTTCGCCTCCGCCGCTTCCGGCTCCTTTCTCGCTTCCCTCTTCTCTTCGCCCGCTTCTGCTGTCTCCTCTTCGTCCTCCTCTTCGTCGCCCTTTTCTTCCTCTTTTTGATCCGGCTTTGCCCCGCCCTTCTCGCCGGACTCCTTCCCGTCCTCGCCATCGGACGAATCGGCCTCGGCGCCTTCATCGAAGATCGCGATCACATCGCCGGCACCAACGGTTGCGCCATCCTCGACCTTGTGCTCCTTGAGAACTCCCGAGGCCGGTGCCGGCACTTCGAGCACGACCTTGTCGGTCTCGATATCGACCAGGTTCTCGTCGCGCTCGACGGCCTCGCCCGGCTGCTTGTGCCATTCGACAAGCGTGGCTTCGGTAATCGATTCCGGCAGTTCCGGGACCTTGATTTCAGTGCTCATTTGGACTCCATTTTCTTGACTTTGCCTTGCAGCCCGGCCTGTTCGCCCAGGCCCAGCGCCTCCTCCACCAGAGCATCTTCTTCGGCGCGATGCTGCTTGGCATAACCGGTCGCCGGCGCCGCGGAAGCAACCCGGCCGGCATAGACCAGCGTCTGGCGGCGATTGAGCGACTCCTGCAAGCGGTGGCGAATCTGGTACCAGGCGCCCTGATTCTCCGGCTCTTCCTGGCACCACACGATCTCGCGGGCGTCGCGGTAGAGGTTGAGTTCGGCCGCGTAAGCCTCGCGCGGAAAGGGGTAGAGTTGTTCGATGCGAACAATGGCGCTCGTGCCGTCGTCTTCCTTTTCACGGCGCATCACCAGTTCGTAGTAGACCTTGCCGCTGCAGAACACAACCCGCTTCACCTGCTTGGGATCTCGTTGCGCGACCTCGGGAATCACCAGCCGGAAGGAACCATCGGACAACTCCTCCAGGCTGGTGGCGGCCAGTTTGTGCCGAAGCAGACTCTTGGGAGTCATGACCGCCAGCGGTGCGCGGAACGGGCGCAGCATCTGGCGGCGCAAAAGATGGAAGATCTGCGCCGCGTTGCTGGGCACGCACACCTGCATGTTGTTCTGGGCGCACAACTGCAAAAAGCGTTCCAGGCGCGCCGATGAATGTTCGGGACCCGCGCCTTCGTAGCCATGCGGCAACAGCAGGACCAGCCCGCACAAGCGCGCCCACTTCGCTTCCCCCGAACTGATGAACTGGTCGAACATCACCTGCGCGTTGTTGGCGAAATCGCCGTACTGCGCTTCCCAGAGGGTGAGCGCTTCGGCGCGCGTGGTCGCATAACCGTATTCGAACCCGATGACCGCCTCCTCCGAAAGCAGCGAGTCGTACACCATGAACGGCGCCTGGTCATCGGCGAGATGATTGAGTGGCGTCCACTCCTTGCCCGCCGCATCGGCAAACGTCGCATGGCGATGGAAGAAGGTGCCGCGCACGGTGTCCTGCCCGGTCAGCCGTACCGGATAACCGCTCGTCACGAGCGAGGCATAGGCGAGGTTTTCCGCGCAGCCCCAATCGATGGGCGACTCGCCCGCAATCATTTTGCCACGTTCCCCCAGGACGCGCTGCGCGCGGCTGTGCGCCTTGAACCCTTCCGGCAAACGTGTCAGGCCCGCGCCCAGTTCGCGCAGCTTTTCGATAGCGACGCCGGTATCGACCTCCTGTTCCCAGCTCTGCCCGTCAAACACGCCCCAACCTGACTTGCGGATATCGCTGCGCTCGTGCTCGAGCGTCGATTCGTCCACCACTTTGCCGGTATCCAGACCGTCGTCGTATTGATCGACCATCGCGCCCGCCTTGCCCGCGTCGATCACGCCTTCCTTCTCGAGACGCTGGGCGTACAACTCGCGTGTCGTCGGATGCTTGCGAATGACCTCGTACATGAGCGGCTGCGTGACGGCCGGCTCGTCGGCCTCGTTGTGGCCGTGACGACGATAGCAGACCAGATCCACGAACACGTCCTTGCCGAAGCGCTGGCGAAAGGCGAAGGCCAGACGCAAGGCCGACACCGCCTTCTCGGGATCGTCGCCGTTCACGCGCAGCACCGGCGCCTCGATCATCTTGGCAATATCGGTGCAGTAACGGCTCGAACGTGCATCGTCGAGATTGCTGATGGTAAAGCCGATCTGGTTGTTGACGACGATATGGACCGTGCCGCCCGTGCCGAAGCCGCGCGTCGCCGACATCTGCAGGGTTTCCATCACCACGCCCTGGCCGACAAGCGAGGCGTCGCCGTGGATCAGCACCGGCAGCACGCGCTCGCCGCGGGGATCCTCGGCGCGATCCTGGCGCGCACGCACCGAGCCTTCGACCACCGGGTCCACCGCCTCCAGATGCGACGGGTTGAAGGCCAGCACCAGATGGGTGTGGCGGCCGTCAATTTCCACATCCGAGGAAAACCCGAGGTGATACTTCACGTCGCCAGTATCGGATTGGCCCCTGGCCTCGTAACTGCCCTCGAACTCGGAAAACAACTCCGAAGGGGATTTGCCGAGCACATTCACGAGCACGTTCAGCCGCCCGCGATGCGCCATGCCGATCACCACTTCGCGTACGGCGTCCTCGTTGGCGCGCCGGATGAGGTCGTTGAGCATCGGAATCAACGTATCCGCGCCCTCGAGCGAAAAACGCTTCTGGCCGACGTAGCGGCGATGCAGGTATTTCTCCAGCCCCTCGGCCGCCGTCAGGCCGGCGAGCAGCCGGCGCCGGTCGGCCGCGCTGTAGCGAGTGTACAGCTCGGGTCCCTCGATATGTTTGGCCAGCCAACGCCATTGCTCCGGGTCGGAAACATGCGAAAACTCGGCCGTCACATGACCGCCATAGATGTCGCGCAGCTCATGAAGCAATTCGCCCAGCCCGTGACGCGATACTTCCCCGGCCCAGTCGGTTTTCACTTCACGGTCGAAATCGGCGTCTCTCAATCCATGCGAGGAAGCTTCCAACTCGTCCACCCGGGGCGGCTTGTTCCGGTCCAGCTTCATGCCCAACGGATCGGTGTCCGCGATCAGGTGCCCGCGCAAACGCCAAGCGTCAATCAGTCGCTGGGCCGCGCCGTCGAGCGAGCCGCCGCCCGAATCGCGCAGGCGCGTCGCATGCGCCCGCGCTTCCAGTTCGTCCTCCACCGGCCCTCGCGGCCGATCCGACGCATTGCCGTTTTCTTCGAAGTACCGCCGCCAGGTCTCGGATACCGAGCCGCGATCCGCCAGCCAACTCTCGTAAAGGGATTCAACGAAGGGGGCACTGCCGCCGTACAGCGGCGTGGTTTTGCTGCGTTCTGTAAGAGTCTTCATCTCAACATGAAAAAGCCTGTGGCCGTCGCGCCCGGCGGGCAATGCCCGAACGGGGGCCGTTTTGGACGATTTCGTCCCTGTGTCGTAAAAATGACGCGATTCGACCGCATCGTGCGTTCATTTTAACATTGACGAGCCAATACACCGCGGTTGCGGCAGGATTTGTGCGCGATCGGCGCCCGATACGACCGGGGCCGCTTGTATCCTGTGGGCGGGAGCCTGATAATGTACCTTTGTCAGGCAACATCAGGATCGCGCGTGAGTGACACACACCAGTATCCCCTGCTCAGCCAAATCGACTCTCCGGCCGACCTCAGGGCACTTCCGGAAGGCCGGCTGGTGGAAGTCGCACGCGAACTCCGCGCCTGCCTGATCGATACCGTCAGCGGCATCGGCGGGCATTTCGCCGCCGGGCTCGGGACCGTGGAACTCACGGTCGCGTTGCACTACATCTACGACACGCCCGAAGATCGCATCGTCTGGGACGTCGGCCACCAGGCCTACCCGCACAAGGTACTCACCGGCCGGCGCGACAGGCTCCACACGATTCGCAAGTTCGAAGGACTTGCGCCTTTTCCGCGCCGCGAGGAGAGTCCCTACGACACCCTCGGCGTCGGGCATGCGGGCACGGCAACGGGGGCCGCCTTGGGCATGGCGCTCGCGCTGCGCGAATTGCGCGATCCGCGCAAGGTGGTGGCCGTCGTCGGCGACGGCGCGATGACTGCGGGCATGGCTTTCGAGGCGCTCAACCACGGCGGCGAAGCACGGCCCAACATGCTCGTCATCCTCAACGACAACGCCATGTCGATTTCGGAGAACGTGGGCGCGCTGGTGCAGTACTTCAACCGCCTGATTTCCGGGCGGCTTTACACCACCATGCGTGAAGGCGGCAAACGCGTGCTCTCGCACATGCCGCCGGCCTGGGAGCTGGCGCGCCGTTCGGAGACCGCGGTCAAGGGCGTCATGCTGCCGGGCGCGCTGTTCGAGGAACTGGGTTGGAACTACGTCGGCCCGGTGGACGGGCACGACCTGCCCGAGCTGGTGCACACGCTGCGCAACCTGCACGACCTCTGCGGGCCGCAACTGTTGCACGTCGTCACCCGCAAGGGCAAAGGCTACGCGCCGGCGGAGGCGGATCCCACCACCTGGCACGGGCCGAGTGCCTTCGATGCCGCCTCGGGCACCATCAAGAAGAAGGCCGGCAAACCCACCTATTCCAAGGTCTTCGGCCAGTGGGCCTGCGACATGGCCGGGAAGGAGCGTCGCCTGTACGTGATCACGCCGGCGATGCGCGAAGGATCCGGCCTGGTCGAATACCAGAAACAGTTTCCCAAACGCTATGCCGACGTCAGCATCGCCGAACAGCATTCGGTCACCGTGGCCGCAGGGCTTGCGATCGAAGGGCTGAAGCCCGTGGTCGCGATCTACTCCACTTTCCTGCAACGCGGCTACGATCAGCTCATTCATGACGTCGCCATCCAGAACCTGCCGGTGCTGTTCGCGATCGACCGCGCCGGTATCGTCGGCGGCGACGGCGCCACCCACCAAGGCGCCTTCGACCTCACTTACCTGCGTTGCGTCCCGAACATGGTGGTCATGGCCCCGGCGGACGAGCGCGAATGCCGCCTGATGCTGAATACCGGTATCGGCCTCGACCAGCCTGCCGCCGTTCGCTATCCGCGCGGCAGCGGCCCGGGCGTCGAAGCGGGCAGCGATTTCGAAACCCTGCCCGTGGGCAGGGCCGAAGTACGCCGGCGCGGCAAAAGCGGCCTGGCCATTCTCGCCTTTGGCGCATTGGTGCCGACCGCCGGGGAGGTGGCCGACAAGCTCGATGCCACCCTGGTCAACATGCGTTTCGTCAAGCCGCTCGACCTCGACCTCATTCGCGAAATGGCGGCCGGGCATGACCACATCGTGACCGTCGAGGACAACGTCATTGCCGGCGGGGCCGGCAGCGCCGTCGGCGAGGCGCTCGACGAAATGAACATCCAGGTCGCACTGCATCACATCGGGCTGCCCGATCACTTCTGCGATCACGGCGGCCGCGAAGAGGTGCTCGCGGGCCTCGGTCTGAATGCCGGCGGCATCGAACGGAACATTCGCGCCTGGCTGCAACAGGAGCGCCCGCGCAAACCGCATCTGGCGGCATCCTGATGGATTGCGAAACCCGCCGCCGGGCCGAAGGCGGCATCGAGGACGTGCAAAGTCTCGGCGACGAACGCCGGCTTGCGATCGAGTCCGTCGGCATTTCCGGCTTGCGCCATCCCATCGAGGTACGCGACCGGGACACGGTCCAGAGCACGATCGCAACGGTACGCCTGGCCGTCGAACTTCCCGCCGAGCGGCGCGGCACACACATGTCGCGTTTCATCGGCCTGCTGATGGAACAACGCGATCCCTTGTCCGCGACCGTGCTGCCCACATTCATGGCCGGGATGGCGGCGCGGCTCGAGGCGCATGGCGGCGAGGCGCGCTTCGACTTTCCCTGGTTCGTCGAAAAGCATGCGCCCGTATCGGAGCTGGCAAGTTTCCTGGACTACGACGTGAGCCTTTCGGCGCGCCTCGCGGGCGGCGAGTGCACGGTTGCCACCGAGGTGGCGGTGCCCGTCACCAGCCTGTGCCCCTGTTCGAAGAAGATTTCACGCTACGGCGCGCACAACCAGCGTTCCCGCATTCGCGTACAGGTGGAAAACGCGGAGGAGTTCGCTCTCGGCGAACTGATCGCGCTGATCGAAGCGCAAGCTTCGGCTCCGCTTTACGGCATGCTCAAGCGCGAGGACGAAAAGTTCCTGACCGAACGCGCCTATGACAATCCGAAATTCGCGGAAGATACCGTGCGCGACGTTGCCCTGGCATGCAAACGGGACGGGCGTTTCGGCACATTCCGCATCGAGGCGGAGAACTTCGAATCCATACACAACCATTCCGCCTTCGCGCTGATCACCGGTCGTTGCGATCGGCAAGGCGCCGCCTGAACGATCCATCGTCGTACCCGCGCAGGCGGGAAACCCGGATCGCATATGCATCCCGGTCTTCCGGTTCGGCTTTTTGCCTGGCGCCGGATGCGCGCAAGCGACGATTCGATCCGCTGTGCGGGCCGTGCCGAGGCCGTTGGTCGTGGTCGTCGAAAATGACGCGAACCGCCGCATCCAAAGCAGGCGTGTCCCGACCCGCGGCAGGCAGCACCCGAGCGGCTATCGATTCGCCTCGTCTTCGAGACGCCGCAACAAGGCTTCGTTGAACAACTTCTGGAATGCGAGCTGGCAGGCATTCGAAGTGGCTTCCAGCTGCTGCGCATCGAGACGCATGAGCTGGGTAGGCAAAGCCGCCCGCGCATCCGTCACTCGTGCACGCCCCGACAGCAAGGCCAGTTCGCCGAACGTATGCCCGCGCTGCAGCTGCTCCACCTCGCGCCCATCGCGTTCCAGTGTCACCGCGCCCGCCACGACGATGTAGAGCGCTTGCTCCCGGCTCCCGGCCTGCGCAATCAGATCGCCCTCCCCGAAACCGAGCCAGTCGCTGTGATCGACCGCCTCCCATACCTCGCGGTACCCGAAATTGCGGAAAAAAGGCAAATGACGGGCAATATCAAAACGGCTGCGCGCATCCTCCTTTTTGGTTTCCTGCTCGAGTTCGGTTGAGGCACGCGCCAATTGCGCGGCCATGATCTGTGCCGAGGCAAAGCGCCTTTCGGGATCCTTTTCCATCGCCTTGCTGACGATCGCCTCAAGCGCCCCGGAGACATTGGTTCGCAGGCGCGACAACGGTCTCGGCGTGGCATAAACGACTTGATGAATCAAATGCGAAAGGTTCTGTCCGTAAAAAGGCAATCTCGCACTCAACAGTTCATAACCCACCACACCGAGCGAATAAATATCCGAGCGCGCGGTAGCCTTGCCGTCACGCACCTGCTCCGGGGCCATGTATGCGGGTGAACCCACCAGTCCGCTCACGGTATGGGTGTCCGTGGAAGAGAACATCGCTACGCCGAAATCTATCAGCTTGGGCGTGCCCTCGGCGCTGACGAGAATATTGGATGCCTTGATATCGCGATGCACAATGCCGCGCCGGTGCGCATAGTCCAGTGCCCTGGCGCAGGCAAACAGCACTTCCGCCACGCGCTGCTGCGCCAAGCGCCCCGCCAGACGGGTATGCAGGCTCAGCGGCTCCGCGCCATGCAGATATTCGCTGACGATATAAGCGCCCTGCGGGCCGCTGCCCGAATCGATCACCCTGACGATGTTGGGGTGCACCAGCTTGCCGACCAATTGCGCCTCGTTGGCAAACACCCTCCTGCGCGTGTGGGCCCGTTCGGGCCGCACATCATCGCCATGGTACAGCTTGAGCGCCACGTCGCTGCCGCTCACGGGATCATGCGCCAGAAACACGCGGCTGGTGGCGCCGCTGCCCAGTTCGCGCGTGATGACATAGCGCCCGATGGCCCGAGGGCCGCTGCGCATTGTTTTTTCGTTTGTACTCATGATCGTCACTTGCGGCCGGAACCCTGCCCATGCTTGCCGCCGGTCGAATGTACAGCATATCAGGGAATTACCCTACAGCCGCACCCCGGGACTGGACACCGAGCGATTCACGCGCCGACCAACCAGCGGGCTGCCGCCCACAACAACGCTCCGGCGATCGCGCCGGCCAGCACATCGTCGACCATGATCCCGACGCCGCCGCGAAGATGGCGATCCAGCCAACGGATCGGGCCGGGCTTGGCGATGTCGAGCAGGCGAAAGAGACAGAAGGCCAACGCCAGCCAGCGCCAATCCGCGGGCAGCGCCGCCGCTGCGATCAGCAGGCCGGCCACCTCGTCAATATTGATGCCGGAATGATCCGGAGTCGCAAGTTTTCTGGCGCTGCGTCCGGCGCTCCAGATGCCCACCGCCACGATCACGATGGTGACGATGGCATAGGGCATCGGCCCGGCAAGCTTGAGTCCCCACGCCAGCGGCAGGGCGAGGAGCGCGCCGAGAGTGCCCGGCCCCCAGGGCGACAGCCCCGTACCGAGGCCAAAGGCAAACCACATTGCCGGATCGAGCCCGAGTTCACGGGCACGGGTCGTATGCGAGCGCCTCAAGCGAATCTTCATGCGAAGTGCCGAAAACCCGCTCCGGCCAACGGCCGCCCATCGAGTCGAATACCCGACGTCGGCGTCACCCGCCCGATGCGCGTGAACAGCGGGCCTTCGAGCGACGCCTCGACGGCCGGCATCTCCCGTTCCGGCACGGCGGCCAGCAGTTCATAGTCATCGCTCGGGCCCAGGGCGTCTTCGCGCGAGGCGCCGGGCGCCAGCGGCAAAGCTTGCGCCTCGAGCTCGGCGCCCAGGCCTTCAGCGGCATACAACAATTTTCCCAGATCGCCGAGCAGCCCGTCGGAGATGTCGATGGCCGCGTGGGCCCGGGACAGCAGGGATCGCCCGGCCTGCACACGCGGTTCGGGGTGCGCGTAAGCCCTGACCGGTGCCGCCTGCACAGCGGCGCCCTGGAAAAAAGCACGCAAGCCGGCCGCCCCACCGCCGAGCGCGCCGGTGACTACCAGCGCATCGCCGGCCTGCGCCCCCCGGCGTGTCAGCGCTTGTCCCTGCGGTGCAAAACCCGCCGCCGTGACGGTAATGGACAAGGGACCGCGGGCCACGTTGCCGCCCACCAGCGCCACATCGAAGCGTTCCGCCAGAGCCGAGAAGCCCTCCGCAAACGACGCCAACCAGGCTTCATCCGCTTGCGGCAACACGATGGCCAGCAGCGCCCAGGCCGGCGTCCCGCCCATCGCCGCGATATCGCTCAGGTTGACGGCCAGCGCCCGATGGCCGATGGCGTCGGGCGGAAAGCCGTCCGCCGGGAAATGCCGGCCCGCAACCAGCGTGTCGGTCGTGAGCAACAATTCGCGGCCGGCAGGAGGCGCCAGCACGGCCGCATCATCGCCGATTCCGAGGGGCACATCCCCGCGGCGGGCCCCGCGGCCCGAAAAGTAACGGTCGATCAGTTCGAATTCATCCACCGCTGGACTTGATTTCGTTCGGACGCAAGCCCGCGGCAAGCTTGTCCAGCACGCCGTTGACGTAGCGATGGCCGCCCTCGGCGCCGAAGGTTTTCGCCAACTCCACCGCCTCGTTGGTCACGATGGAGACGGCAAGTTCCGGGTGATCGCGCAGTTCCGCCGCGCCTGCCAGCAACACGGCATGCTCGACGGCATCGAGTTCCGCCGCCGGACGATCGAGACAAGGTTCGAGCAGGGCATCCAATTTGCCGGCATCCTCGATCGCGGTGCTCACCAAGCGGCGAAAATAATCGCGGTCGATCTGTGCCGCGTTCGCTTCTTCCAGAAACTCGCTCACGATGAACGCCGCTTCGCCGCCGGCGATCTGCCAGCGATACAGCGCCTGCACCGCAAGCCGGCGCGCGCCCCGGCGCCCTCGTGTCGGACTAGGACTGGAAGGACGCGATGACATTCGCGGCTCCGAGCGCTGCCTGAACCGCCTCGCCGCCCTTCGTGCCGGCACGCGCCAGGGCCTGCTCGATGTTATCGGTAGTCAGAAGCGCAAAGCCGACCGGCGTGCGATGCTCGCGCTGCAGGCAAGCCAACCCGTCGGTTGCCGCGCGGCAGATGTAATCGAAATGTGCGGTCTCGCCGCGAATCACCGCGCCGCAGGCGATCACCGCCCGAAAACGGCCGCTCTCGAGCGCGGCCGCCACCACGGGAACCAGCTCCCAGGCTCCGTCCACCTCGAAGGCATGAATGGCCGACTCTTCGACGCCCGCCGCCAGCAGTGCCTCGCGGGCGCCGACAGCCAGCCGCCTGGTCACCTCTTCGTTGAAACGCGATGTGACTACCGCATAATCCCCGCCCGGAGCCACCCGATGCCGTTCGCTTCGCGGGTTCGAGCGCACGGCATCGAGAGCAGGCTCGCTCCCGCAACGGTCTTGCCGGTGCTTCGTCAATTGCCGTCCTCGTAGCCGGTTACTTCAAGGCCGAAACCGGACACCGCACGCAGGCGCCGCGGCGCGGCCAGCACACGCATTCGTCCGACGCCCAGGTCGGAGAGAATCTGCGCGCCGATGCCATAGGTACGCAGCACGTCCGCCTCCTCTTCGCCCGCCGCGGCCTGCGAGGCCGAACCCGCGCCCTCGTTCCCGATCTGGCGCAGGAGCGCCGCGGGGTGCTCCGGTTGGCGCAGCAACACGAGCACGCCGCCTTCGCGGCCGATGCGTTCGAGACCGCTCGCCAGAGGCCGTCCGAGCGCCGGCCAGCGGATGCCGAGCACGTCGCCGAGCGTGCTTTGCACCTGGACGCGCACCAGCGTTTCTCTGTGCGGATCGATCTCGCCGCACACCAGCGCCAGATGCACCGCGCCGTGTACGTGATCTTCGTAGGCGATCAGTTCGAACTCGCCGAATTCGGTCGGCACCCTGCGTTCGACCAGCCGCTCGACGCTCTTTTCGGTCCGCAGCCGATAACGAATCAGATCGGCGATCGTCCCGACTTTCAAACCGTGCCGGCGGGCGAAGCGGATCAGGTCCGCACCGCGCGTCATACTGCCGTCGTCGTTGACGACCTCGCAGATCGCGGCCGCCGGCTGGAGCCCGGCAAGCCGCGCGAGGTCCACCGAAGCCTCGGTATGACCGGCGCGGCACAAGACCCCGCCCTCGGCGTAGCGCAAGGGGAAGATGTGGCCGGGCCGCGTGAAGTCCTCCGGCCGGGATTCGGGGTCGGCCAGCCGCTGAATCGTGATCGCGCGATCGTGCGCGGAGATGCCGGTGGTCGTGCCGTGGCGGCAATCGACCGACACGGTGAAGGCGGTGCGATGGGCCTCGCTGTTTTGGGTCACCATTTGCGGCAGTTGCAATGCATCGAGCCGTTCGCGCATCATCGGCAGGCACACGATGCCGCTCGTGTGGCGCACGAAAAATGCCACCTGTTCGGCGCCCGCCCCTTCGGCCGCCATCACCAGGTCGCCCTCGTTCTCGCGCCCCTCATCATCCATGATGACGACCATCTCGCCCGCACGCACGGCGGCGATCAATTCCGGCACCGAATCGGGCGCCAGCGGCAACTCCATTGCCTCGGCCACGTTACAAACCTCCGAAATCGCTGCGGCTATTGTCTCACGTCCGTGCAGCGGCATCAGGAAAGCCAGGCACGGATTTGCCCGACGAGCGCATCAACGTCCTGGCCAGCGTTCACTTCGACCACGACGCGCTTGTACATTCCGTGCTCGAGTTCCAGCGTGAGGCAGCGCGCTCCCGCTACCCCTTCAGGGTGGCCGTCGCGCGGCGAGAAGGCGGTCGAGGTAACGGGCGATCTGGTCCACTTCGAGGTTGATGCGCGTACCGGTGACGTAGCTCGCAATGATCGTGCGCTCGAGGGTTGCGGGAATGATCATCACCTCGAATTCGTTGCCGCCAACTTCGTTCACGGTGAGGCTCACGCCATCCACGGCGATGGAGCCCTTCGGGGCGATGAAACGCGCAAACCCTTCCGGCGTGCAAAACGTAAAGTGTTGCGCTTCGCCTTCCTCGCGCATCGCCACCACTTCGCCGACACCGTCCACATGGCCGCTCACCAGATGGCCGCCGAGGGCATCGCCGGCCTTCAGTGCCGGTTCCAGATTGAGTAACGCGCCCGGTTCAAGCTCGTTGAGCGTGGTCTTGGCAAGCGTTTCCGCCGAGGCGTCGGCGCAGAAACCCTCTGCATCCGGTTCGACCACGGTCAGGCAACAACCGTTCACCGCCACGCTCGCGCCCGGCTCGAGCGCCCCGGTACCGAGCGTGCCGGCAGCGATGCAAAAGCGCGCACCAGCGCCGCGCGTTTCGCGTTTCTTCAGCGTACCCAATGACTGAACGATGCCCGTGAACATGCTCGCTCTTCAAGCTTCCTGTGCCGGTTGCAGGTGAATGCGCGTGTCGCGCCCGACGCGCTGCACCGCGGTCGTGCGCCAGCGCGGCGGATCGGGAATGGCCGACGTCTCCTCCAGCAGGGCAAAGGAGCGCGCGCCCGCGCCCAGCAAATGCGGACCGAGGAACAGGTCAAGCTCGTCCACCGCTTCGGCGGCCAGCAAGACGCCGGCGAGAGTCGGTCCGCATTCCGCATAGATATCGTTGACCTGGAGCGCCGCAAGTGCACGCAGAACCGCGTCAATCCCGACCTTGCCCTGACTGTCAGCCTCGACGTCATGCACAGTCGCTCCCGCATTCTCGAGCGGATGGCGCCGGTCCAAGGCCTTCCGGGTACAGAAAATATGCACCGGCCCACCGTCCGCGCCAAACAGGCGGGCATCGGGCGGCGTGCGCAGTTTCGAGTCCAATATCACACGCAACGGCTGGCGCGCCGTGCCCGGCAACCTGACATTGAGGGCGGGATCGTCGGCGAGCACGGTGCCGATACCGGTCAGCACGGCGCCGGCGCGGGCGCGCGATCTATGAACGGCGGCGCGCGCCACCGGCCCGGTCACCCAGCGGCTGCCGCCATCGGCGAGCGCGGATTTACCATCCAGGCTCGCGGCAACCTTGAGCGTCAGCCAAGGCCTGCCATCCGAGATTCTACGAAAAAAACCCCTGTTAAGACTCTGAGATTCTTGCTCATATAGCCCTTCACTTGTCGCAATGCCTGCGGCGCGCAACCGTGACAGGCCCGCGCCATTCACTTTCGGGTTCCAGTCGCGCATCGCGACGACGACGCGCCCAACTCCCGCCCCGATCAGCGCCCCGGTGCAGGGCGGCGTGCGGCCGTGATGACTGCAGGGCTCGAGGGTGACATAGGCGGTAGCTCCGCTCGCCGCTTCGCCCGCCGCATCGAGCGCACGGATCTCGGCATGCGCTTCGCCGGCCCACGCATGAAAGCCCTCGCCGACAATGCGGCCGTCTTTCACGAGTACGCAGCCGACGGCCGGGTTGGGCGCCGAAGTGCGTTTTCCCCGTACCGCCAGGCGCAGGGCGCGGCGCATGTAACGCTGATCGGCCGGCGTGAAATTGCTCACTTCGGTTTCCCGCTCCCGCGCACAGGCGGACGCGAACGGCGGCGCCGTTCCCCCGGGCCGCCTTCCAGCCTTTCGATCTCGCGGCGAAACGCATCGAGGTCCTCGAAGCGTTGATAGACCGAGGCGAACCGCACGTAGGCCACCGGATCAAGCCGCGCCAGGGCGGCCATGACCCACTCGCCGATCACGCTCGAGGCAATCTCCCGCTCCTCGGCGAGACGCAACTTCTCGATCAGCCGCGCGACCTCGGCGTCCACGGCCTCGGTCGGGACGGGGCGCTTTTCCAGGGCCTTGAGGATGCCCGCGCGCAGCTTCTCCTCGTCGAAAGGCACGCGGCTGCCGTCCTGTTTGACTACCCGCGGGAGGATGAAATCGCCGCTCTCGATGGTGCTGAAACGTGCCTTGCAGGCAAGGCATTCTCGGCGCCGGCGGATTTCGCTGCCGCCGGCGGCGAGACGCGAATCGACGACCCGCGTTTCCTCGTGTTTGCAAAACGGGCAATGCATCAGCCAGTCCTACCTA
>JAKDMP010000160.1 GCA_030452225.1 Gammaproteobacteria bacterium | reverse complement strand
GGCCCGAAATCATCTGCAAGGCCGCGTCGGAAGGCTTGACTCCCAAACCCAGTCCCGCCTTGCTGGCCTTTTCAAGCGTCGCAATCAACTCGTCCGCGACGGGTTGGTTGAGTTTCTTGGCGAGGGCAGGCGGCGTATTGCCCTGATCGGAATCAAAAATACCGGCCCGGGCCGTGCCGGAAAATGACAACGCGATCAAGGCCGCGGCGACGGCCACGACACCAAACAAACGGGGCATGTGCTTCTCCATGTTAGCCTCTGAGTCAGCCACTGAAACATTATCCACGAGGATTGCGACCATGCCAAGCCCTGTACGTTCCCGGCGGCGGACCGGATGTGCGTGATCGCCTGGGCCTGGAAGGCCCGTCCGCACTGGCCGCTTGTCGTGCTTGCCAACCGCGACGAGCGCCATGCCCGTGCCAGCGCCCCGCTTGACTGGTGGCGGCACGCGCCGCAGATTCTCGCCGGGCGCGACCTCGAGGCCGGCGGCAGCTGGCTCGGCGTGACCCGCGGTGGCCGCTTTGCCGCCCTCACCAATCGCGCCGGCGCCGGGCCGCCCGGGGCGCCTTCGCGCGGAGAGCTGGTGAGCGGCGCGCTGGGCCATCCCGCCGACTTCGAGGACGAGGTTGTCGACATCGAGGCCCGCGCGGCCGAATACGCCGGGTTCAACCTTCTGATCGGCGACGGCAGCCGCCTTGCCTGCCTGTCCAATCGCGACGCGTCCCAAACGATGCGGCCCGGTATTCACGGCATGGCCAACGGCGCCCTCGATGAAGCTATTCCCAAGGTGGAGCGGCTGAAAACTTCGCTCGAGGAATGGGGCCGAACGGGTCAAGCCCCTCCGTTCGACGACTGGCTCGCGCTGCTGGCGGATGCCTCGCCGGCGAGCGGCGCCGAGCCGCGCAGTGCGATCTTCGTGAAGCACGAAATCTACGGCACGCGATCGAGCAGTATCGTGACCTTCGGGCCGGACGGCCGGGTCGTTTTCGTGGAACGCGGATTCGGCGCCGATGGGCGCAGCCTGGACACCCGCCAATTCGAATTCGAGCGAGCGGCATGAGCGTCGGCTCCGCGCTTTGGCCGTCGCCGCTCGATGCAGGCGCCGTTGCCGGCGGCGCGGTGCAACTGGCCGAGCCGCTGGTTGGCGACACCGCCTGCCACTGGCTCCAGGGTTTGCCCGGGGAAGGCGGCCGGGTCACGATCATGCGCGTCACCCGGGGCGGTCCGCCCCGTGCGCTGCTGCCGGCGCCCTGGAGCGTGCGCAGCCGCGTGAATGAATACGGCGGCGGCGGTTATACGCTCGAGCCGGGCGGCAAACTGTGGTTCGTCAACGGCGGCGACCAGGCCCTTTGCCGCTGGAACGAAGGCAAGGTCGAACGGATCTTTCACGCCGCCGACCTGGCGCTGGGCGATCTGTGCTGGGACGCCGTGCACCAGCGCCTGCTCGCCGTCGCGGAGGCCCGTACAGACAGGCCGCGCCAAAGCCTCGTCGCCGTGGGCCGCGACGGCCGGTTGCAGGAACTCGCTGCCGGCGCCGACTTCTACGCCGCGCCGCGCCCCTCCGCCGACGGTAGCCGTCTCGCCTGGCTCGAGTGGTCCCATCCCGACATGCCCTGGGATACCACGCTGCTGCAATGCGCCGAGGTGGAGGCATCCGGCGCGCTCCGTCATGTACGCAGGATTGCCGGGCAGACGGGCGAATCGCTCGCCCAACCCGAATGGTCGCCGGCGGGAGCACTTTTCGTCGTCAGCGACCGCGAGCATGGATTCTGGAACCTCTACCAGGTGACCGAAGCCGGGCTGCGGGCAGTGCGCCGCAGCGAGACCGAATGCGCGCGTCCCGCCTTCCAGTTCGCTCAGCGCATGGTGGCGTTCCCGCCCGAAGGCGGGGTGCTGCTTGCCGAGGCGGCGCAGGGATTCTGGCAGCTTGTCGAGCTTTCCGGGAACGCCGGCCCGAAGGCTCGACTCCCCGAATTGAGCGACATGGCGAGTCTGCACGCGGGCCCGGCCGGAACGGCGGTACTCGGCGCCGGTCCGGCGACACCGGCGACGCTTTACTTTCGCCCGCGCGGCGAAACCGGCTTCCGCGCCGTCGCCACGAGCCTCGATCTGGCGCTCAATCCGGGTTTCGTTGCCCGGCCCCAAGCCCTGCAATTTGCGACGACCGGCGACGAAACGGCTTACGGGCTGTATTTCCCGCCCGCGCATCCCGACCATCATGCCGACGCCCCGCCGCCGGTCCGCGTGCGCTGCCATGGCGGCCCCACCTCGGCGTCCTCGAGCGCCCTCGATCCCAAGACGCTCTACTGGACGAGCCGCGGTTTCGGCACGCTGCTCCTCAATTACCGGGGCTCGACCGGCTTCGGCCGCGCCTACCGCGAAGCGCTGTACAAACGCTGGGGCGTCGCCGATGCCGAAGACGCCCGCGCGGCGGCTGCCGAACTGATCGGCCGCGGGCTGGCCGACCCCGACCGGCTGACCATTTCGGGTTCGAGCGCCGGAGGGCTGACCGTCCTCAACGCCTTGCGGGGGAAAGGCCCGTTTGCCGCGGGTGCAAGCTTCTACGGCGTGGCGGATCTCACCGGACTGGCCGAGGCCACCCATCGTTTCGAGGCGCATTACGGCGAACAATTGATCGGTGCGTGGCCTGCAGACCGCGACGTGTACGAGGCGCGCTCCCCGCTCAACCACGCCGGGGCAATCGCCTGCCCGATGATCTTCTTCCAAGGCCTGGACGATCCGGTCGTCCCCCCGACACAGAGCGAACGCATGGCGAACGCCCTGGCCCAAAATGGACTGGCGGTGGTGCTCGAGCGCTTCGAGGGCGAAAGTCACGGCTTTCGGCGCCAGGAAACCATCGCCCGCACCCTCGAAGCCGAGCTGGCCTTTTACGCTTATGTCCTGCACTTGCAAACCGATGAAAGCTTGCCTTCACTGACATTCATGCGGCCACGTCCCGGATTCGTCGATTGAACAAAAGCGCCGCGGCGAAGAGCTGCCGGTTTTCCGTCTGCTGCGGGACGCCGGCCTGCACAAGGATTGCTCGTGCCGCGCGTTATCATTGTGCGCATGAGTGAATTTACGCACATGAGTGAATCGTCGCCACCGCACAACACCCGCGCCGGGCGCCTGCAGCGCAAGGCCGAAGGATTGCTCGCCGGGGCCGGTGTCAAAATCAACGGCGAGCGGCCCTGGGACATTCAGATCCACGATTCGCGCACCTTCGCCCGCGTGTTTGCCCACGGCTCACTCGGCTTCGGCGAAGCCTACATGGATGGCTGGTGGGATGCCGAACGGCTCGACGAACTGTTGACGCGAATCATCGGCAGCCGTCTTGATGAGCGCCTGGCTCTGCCGCAAAAGGTTGCGCGCTGGGCGCTGGGACATCTCGTCAACCTGCAAAGCGGGCGGCGCGCCTTCAAGATAGGCGAGGCGCATTACGATCTCGGCAACGATCTGTTCGAGCGCATGCTCGACAAGCGCATGATGTACAGTTGCGCCTACTGGAAGGATGCCACCACGCTCGATGAGGCGCAGGAGGCCAAGCTCGATCTCGCCTGCCGCAAGCTCGGCCTCAAGCCCGGCATGAAGTTGCTCGACATCGGCTGCGGCTGGGGCGGGATGGCTCGATTCGCCGCCGAGAAATACGGCGTCACCGTGACCGGCATCACCGTGTCGAAACAGCAGGCCGCATACGCGCAAAAATTGTGCGCCGACCGGCCCGTCACGATACGTGTCGAAGACTACCGAGAACACCAGGGCGAGTACGACCGCATCGTCTCGATCGGCATGTTCGAACATGTCGGCCACCGCAATTACCGCACCTACTTCCAACACGCGCGGCGCTTTCTCAAGCCGGGCGGCCTCTTCCTGCTGCTGGCCATTTTCGGCAACGTCTCGCTTACGCGCACCGATCCCTGGATCGAAAAATACATTTTCCCCAACGGCATGATCCCCTCGCCGCGCCAAATGACGCGCGCCATCGAACGCCTGTTCGTGATCGAGGATCTGCACAATATCGGTCCCGACTACGACCGTACGCTCCTGGCCTGGGACGCGAACTTCGAACGCTTCTGGCCCGAGTTGAAGGAGAAATACGACGAGCGCTTCCGGCGCATGTGGCGCTTCTACCTCATGGCTTCGGCGGCAAGCTTCCGCACCCGCCACGACCAGCTCTTCCAGGTCCTGCTTTCGCCCAACGGGCATCCGGGCGGTCTTCGCGTCCCCCGTTAACGCGCCAAGGAGTCTCGATCCAAAATCGGTCAGTACGCTTTTTTCCGAATAAAAGGGTACTGACCGGAATGGCACTTACATAAGCCAATATCACATGCTATTGGCGTCATACCGGCGAAGGCCGGTATCCAGTAAAAACTATGAAATCCCGCCCTGCGG